>NZ_BJKJ01000028.1:0-51041 GCF_006538305.1 Alteromonas sp. KUL17 | reverse complement strand
AAAAGAGCGGTTTTTTCGTAGTTCGAACAAAGAAGCTAATTTACTTCTTTTTCTTTGCTTTCGGGTTTGGCAGGTCAGTAATACTTCCTTCGAAGATTTCAGACGCAAGACCAATTGATTCGTTAAGCGTTGGGTGAGCGTGGATAGTCAATGCTACGTCTTCAGCGTCAGCACCCATCTCAATAGCTAGGCCGATTTCGCCAAGCATTTCGCCCGCGTTGGTACCTACCATAGCACCACCGATTACGCGGCCCGTTTCTTTTTCGAAAATCATCTTAGTCATACCGTTAGTTGCATCAGATGCAATTGCACGGCCTGAAGCAGCCCATGGGAACGTCGCTGTTTCATAGCTTACGCCCTGCTCTTTCGCTTCTTTTTCAGTTAGACCAACCCAAGCAACTTCTGGCTCAGTGTACGCTACTGAAGGAATAGCACGTGGGTCGAAGTAATGCTTCTGTCCAGCAATAACTTCTGCAGCAACGTGACCTTCGTGAACCGCTTTGTGCGCAAGCATTGGCTGGCCTACAAGGTCACCGATTGCGAAGATGTGGTCAACGTTAGTACGCATTTGCTTATCAACGTTGATGAAGCCACGGTCGTCAACGTTTACGCCAGCTGCATCTGCGCCAACTAGCTTACCGTTTGGCTTACGACCAACAGCAACAAGTACTTTGTCGTAGCGCACTGGCTCAGCAGGTGCGTTCTTACCTTCAAATGTTACGTACAAGCCATCGTCTTTTGCTTCAACCGCAGTCACTTTGGTTTCAAGCATGATGTTAAACTTGTCTTTGTAGTCTTTCATGAACACTTTCATGATGTCTTTGTCAGCTGCTGGAATTAGCTGATCTAAGAATTCAACTACATCAATGTTCGAGCCAAGTGCTTCGTACACAGTACCCATTTCTAGACCGATGATACCACCGCCTAGTACTAGCATTTTCTCTGGAATGTCTTTCATTTCCAGTGCGCCAGTTGAGTCGATTACACGATCATCTTCTGGGATGAACGGTAGGCTTACTGGCTCAGAACCCGCAGCGATAATCGCTTTCTCGAAAGTAATAGTAGTAACGTCGTCACCATTTTTTACTTCTAGGGTGTTTGCGCCTGTAAATTTACCGAAGCCTTGTACATGCTTGGTTTTACGCATTTTAGACATACCGCTAAGGCCATTTGTCAATTGCTTAACAACGCCGTCTTTGTATTCACGGATTTTGTCTAAATCGATGGTAGGCTCGCCGAAAGATACACCGTGGCTAGCTAGGTGTTTCGCTTCTTTCATCACTTTTGCAACGTGAAGAAGGGCTTTTGAAGGGATACAGCCAACGTTAAGACAAACACCACCAAGCGTGTCGCGTGAGTCTACGATAACTGTTTCAATACCTAAGTCAGCCGCACGGAATGCTGCTGAATAACCGCCAGGGCCGCCGCCCAGTACCACCAATTGCGTTTTAATTTCGCTCATTGTGAACCTCAATCCTGTTCTTGTAGGGTCATGCTATTACTTTTGTGTAATAGCATAACCTAAATGCCACCAAATGGGCTTATAAAATCGTCGAAAATGTTACTGATATTGTAATATTTTTCGACCTTTTATTTAAAGTATGATTCTGCGCAAGTCAGTTAGGTTTGCAGCAACCTCAGTAGAGAATCTTGCACCTACCGCACCATCGATTACTCGGTGGTCGTATGACAGGCTTAGCGGCACCATTAAGCGCGGCTCAAACTCTTTACCATTCCACTTAGGCTTCATCTCAGACTTAGACACACCTAATATGGCGACTTCCGGTGCATTTACAATAGGCGTAAACGCCGTACCACCAATACCACCTAGGCTAGAGATGGTGAACGTACCACCCTGCATGTCAGCCGCTTTTAGCTTGCCTTCACGGGCTTTCTTAGATGTTTCGATAAGCTCTTGAGACAGCTGCTCAATACCTTTCTTATTCACGTCACGAATAACAGGTACAACAAGGCCTCCCGGTGTTTCAACCGCAATACCAATGTTGATAAATTTCTTAATGATTAAGCTCTCGCCATCGTCAGACAGTGATGAGTTGAATACTTCGTATTTCTCAAGGGCTTTCGCTACCGCTTTCATTACGAATACTAATGGTGTGATCTTAAGACCAGACTTAATTTTCGCGTGATAAGCGTTTTGCTCTTTACGGAATTCTTCAACTTCAGTGATATCTGCTTCGTCGAACTGCGTAACGTGAGGAATAGTTGCCCAGTTACGGTGTAAGAACGGACCAGAAATTTTCTGAATACGAGATAACGGCTGCTCTTCAATCTCGCCAAACTTGCTGTGATCAACAGGTTTAACTGGCACGATTTGCAGTACGTTGTCGCCTACTGGTGCGCTGCCAGAAGCGGCTGCTGTGCGAGGTTTCGCAAGCTCAGCTTTCACGTAAGCTTGAACGTCTTCTTTCAAGATACGGTTTTTAGGGCCAGAGCCGCTAACTTGAGTCAGGTCTACACCGAATTCGCGTGCAATACGGCGAACCGAAGGTGAAGCATGTGCTTTACCTGTATTCTTAGCTTCTGGCGCTGGCGGCACAGGAGAACGGCCTTGAGAGGCTTCTTGCTGTGACGCTTGTTTAGGTGCTTCTTGCTTAGGCGCTTCAGCAGGCTTTTCTGCTTTAGGTGCAGATGGTGCCTGTTCAGATGAGCCACCGCTAGTTTCTAGCTTAACAACTAATGTGCCTTGCTTAACTTTATCGCCTGTTTTGATAAAGACTTCTTTAATGGTACCTGCGTGCGTTGAAGGTACATCCATGGTGGCTTTATCAGTTTCTAGCGTAATTAGGCCGTCTTCTTTTTCAACGGTATCGCCAGCTGATACAAGTACATCGATAACGTCAACTTCACCGTCTTCACCAATGTCTGGTACAGCAACTTCGATAGTCTCGCTACCTGCAGACGCCGCTGGCGCTGATTCTTGCTTTGCACTTTCTGGCGCAGCCGGTGCAGATGCTTCAGAAGAAGCATCGCCAGACGCCGATTCACTTGAAGACGAGCCTGAGCCCGCTACTTCCAGCTTGATCACTACCGTACCTTCTTTCACTTTATCGCCAGTACTGATGAATACTTCTTTCACCGTACCTGCGTGTGTTGAAGGAACGTCCATGGTTGCTTTATCGGTTTCAAGGGTAATTAGCCCATCTTCTTTTTCAATGGTGTCGCCCACTGAAACCAATACGTCGATTACGTCTACTTCGTCATCAGAACCGATATCCGGTACTGCAACTTCAATCACTTCGCTGCTGCCAGACGCAGCTGGCGCTGCTTCTGACTTGCTTTCGCTTTTTGGTGCTTCTTCTTGCTTAGGTGCAGCTTCTTTAGAAGATTCATCTGAAGCGTTTTCTTCAGACGCGCCTTCATCGGCACTGTCACCATTGGCAACTTTCATTTCACCAATCACATCGCCTTCTTTGATTTTATCGCCTACTGATACAGACAGACTTACAATCTCACCTTCAAACGGTGCTGGGATGTCCATTGACGCCTTGTCACTTTCAACAGTAACAACGCCTTCATCAGCCTCAATGTTGTCGCCTACGGCAACACATAGCTCGATAACTTCAACTTCGTCACCGCCTACGTCGGGTACGATAATCTTTTGAATATCTGACATATGTTAAATACCTTATCTGGCTTACGCGTAAAGTGGGTTAAGTTTTTCAGCGTTAATTTCAAAACGCTTAATGGCTTCTGCTACCACTTTCTTCTCAACGTCACCGCGCTGAGCCAATTCGTAAAGTGATGCAACCACAATGTATGACGCATTAACTTCAAAGTGAGTACGCAAGTTTTCACGGCTATCGCTTCGACCGAAACCGTCTGTACCTAGGCATCGGTATTCAGTTTCGATGAACGCACGTACTTGGTCTGAGTAGTTCTTCACATAGTCAGTGGCAGAAATCGCAGGACCTGCGTCTTTCGTAATTACCTGACCAATGTAAGGTACTTTTTGCTCAGCTTCTGGGTTTAGCATGTTCCAGCGTGCTACGTCTTGACCTTCACGCGCTAGCTCGTTGAACGAGGTTACTGAGTAAACGTCAGAAGATACGTTGTAGTCGTTACAAAGAATCTGCGCCGCTTTACGCACTTCGTTCAAGATAGTGCCTGAGCCCATCAACTGAACATTCAGCTTAGACTTGTCATTTACAACACGCTCAAGCTTGTAGATACCTTTGATGATTTGCTCAGCAACATCATTACCTTCTGGCATTGCAGGGTGCTGATAGTTCTCGTTCATCAATGTTAGGTAATAGAAGATATTCTCGTTATTACCGTACATGCGACGTAGACCGTCTTGAACGATAACTGCTACTTCGTAACCATACGTTGGGTCGTAAGTAATACAGTTAGGAATTAGGTTCGCTTGAACATGTGAGTGGCCGTCTTGGTGCTGTAGACCTTCACCGTTAAGTGTGGTTCTACCCGCAGTTGCGCCTAATAGGAAACCACGCGCTTGGCTATCGCCTGCCGCCCATGCAAGGTCACCAACACGTTGGAAACCAAACATTGAGTAGTAAATGTAGAACGGAATAGTGGTAGCGTTACACGTTGAGTAAGACGTACCCGACGCAACCCACGATGCCATTGCACCTAGCTCGTTAATACCTTCCTGAAGTACCTGACCTTTTTTATCTTCGCGATAGTAAGCGACTTGGTCGGCATCTTGAGGTACGTATTTCTGGCCTTCATTGGCGTAAATACCTACCTGACGGAACAAGCCTTCCATACCAAATGTACGGGCTTCATCAGGAATAATTGGCACAATACGCTTACCAATTTTCTTATCTTTCAATAGCGCGTTAAGTACACGTACGAACGTCATGGTTGACGATACTTGACGGTCACCTGAACCTTTTAAGATGGCGTCGAATGCACTTAGCTCAGGAATTTCAAGCTGCTCTTCAGCCTGTTCACGGCGAGAAGGCAAGTAACCGCCTAGTGCTTCACGACGCTCGCGAAGGTACTTCATTTCTTCGCTGTCTTCGTCGAACTTGAAGTATGGCAGGTCAGCAATTTTTTCGTCTGCTACTGGAATATTGAAACGATCGCGGAACGCTTTGATTGAATCAACGTCCATCTTCTTAACGTTGTGCGCCACGTTTTGTGCTTCGCCTGATGCACCTAGACCGAAACCTTTAACCGTTTTAGCAAGGATTACCGTTGGACGACCTTTCGTATCAATGGCTTTTTGGTAAGCCGCGAATACTTTAACTGGATCGTGACCACCACGGTTCAAGCGCCAGATGTCGTCGTCAGACATATTCGCTACAAGTGCCGCTGTTTCAGGGTACTTGTTGAAGAAGTTTTCACGGGTGTACTTGCCGCCTTTGGCTTTACAGTTCTGGTATTCACCATCTACCGTTTCACCCATAAGCTGAATTAGCTTGCCAGATTTATCACGAGCTAATAGCTCATCCCAGTAGCTACCCCAAATAACTTTTACCACTTCCCAGCCTGCGCCGCGGAACGTACCTTCAAGTTCTTGGATAATTTTGCCGTTACCACGTACCGGGCCGTCTAGACGCTGAAGGTTACAGTTGATAACAAACGTTAGGTTGTCTAGGCCTTCACGAGAAGCAAGACCAATTGCACCCAAGCTCTCTGGCTCATCACACTCACCGTCACCCATGTAGCAGTAAACGCGCTGACCTGAACAGTCTTTGATACCACGGTTAGTTAGGTACTTAAGGAAGCGCGCTGTGTAGATAGCTTGAAGTGGACCAAGACCCATAGATACCGTTGGGAACTGCCAGTAGTCTTTCATCAAGTGAGGGTGTGGGTAAGACGACAGACCATCGCCAGCACACTCTTGACGGAAGTTGTTTAACTGTTCTTCAGTTAAATTGCCTTCCATATATGAGCGCGCATAAATACCTGGAGAAATATGGCCCTGAGCGAAAATAAAGTCGCCGCCTTGGTTCTCGTTAGGCGCTTTGAAGAAGTGGTTAAAGCCAACATCGTAAAGCATAGCCGATGATGCGAAGCTACCAATGTGGCCACCAAGCTCTAGGTCTTTTTTAGATGCACGCAATACAATCATCAACGCGTTCCAACGAATCGCCGCACGGATGCGCGCTTCGATGGTCAAGTCACCAGGCATTTTTGGCTCTTGCGCTGCTGGGATAGTATTGATGTAGGCAGTAGTTGCGTCATACGGTAGATGCGCTCCGCTGCGACGAGCTTTATCAATAAGTTTTTCGAGTAAATAGTGGGCGCGTTCTACGCCTTCCTCTTCTAAAACCGACTCAAGCGCATCAATCCACTCTTTAGTTTCTTGAGGATCTACATCTTGGTGCATCATATCAGACATGGTGCCATCCTATTTTTTGCTTATATAGAAAATCCTCCCTTAGCATTGCCTCTACTCTTAAAGGCGCTAAAAGAAGGAAAACTAAATTACGTTGTACTCACAGTGACCCAATCTGGCTCACCTGCTTTTGCAGTGGCACAGGAAAAACCTGACCGGCCTCTGCGAATGAATAGCTATCTAGCCCTTATCTTATAAAAGGTCAGACTAGTAACTAAATCTCTAATCGTCGCAATGCGCGCTGTACGCGGGTATCGCGTTGATTAATGGTTAATAGCGTTTTTTCAATAAACGCCAAATGCGTATTACATGCCTGACGCGCAGCTTCAGGGTCGCGAGAAGCAATGGCTTCTACAATTTCACGACGCTGCTTAGCAATGTCTTCCACCGCTTCAGGGTGCGCTGCCAACATGTCAAAGTTTCGTTCAATATTGTCCACCAGCATGCTTTGCATGGTGCTCATTACGTGCAACAACACCATATTGTGTGATGCTCTTGCCATAATGATATAAAACTGTCCTAGCGCCTCAGCTTGGGCACGCTTGCTTTCGTGCGCTTTAGGCGTAGGTACGTCGTTCAATGCTTGCTTCAATGCGTTGTAATCTTCAGGTTGACCACGAAGTGCCGCGTAGTACGCCGCCATCCCTTCAAGCGCATGACGAAATTCAAGCAAATCAAATTGAGTTTCAGGACGCTGGCTAACTAAGTCCATTAGGGGGTCTGTCATGGCAGAATTAAGGTTGCGGTTAACAAACGTACCGCCGCCTTGCTTACGTTCTACCAACCCACGTGCCTGTAAATTACCAATGGCTTCCCTAAGCGAAGGTCGCGATACATCAAATTCAAGCGCAAGCTCTCTCTCTGGCGGTAATTTCTGACCCGCCAATAACGTACCGTCGAGTATCATTGACTCGAGTTGCTCGGTAATCACATCAGAGAGTTTTTTTCGCTGCTGCCGCATGCGCGCTACGTATCCTTCTATTTAAACCGTGCTCTATAACAATAGCGACGTTATAAGAGCGGTGAATGTAAAAAATAATCGTGGAATATTTAATCACAAACACAATTGGTAATACCATTTTACCTATCTAGTTTAAGGCAGATCGATTTCGAGGTAAATACTCACAAGCATAGCAAAGCATTTACCTTTTGCTGGGTGTTAAGCTTTATTGTTGAATTTGTTAAGAAAAATCAGTAACCGCAAACTGGTCTGATGAGGAAGGGAGAATGCAGTAATAGGGGCGAAGCGCCTGATCTACATACAATTAATAAATAGACCAAACGCCCTTCTAAGCCGAGTAGACTAGTAAATGTTAAAAATAATGACTATGCAAGACTGCCTACAAGCGTGAGCGCTGATGTTATTACAAGAAGAAAAATAACATTACGTTTTGCTAACTTTACAAGCACCTTCGGTTCTATTGCTGCATTTTCAGCCTGCAACTGCTGTTCATCAGGCGTTAAAATCTCAGCTTTCGAAGAAATTTGTGTAAGCACATCGTATGCAGGTACATCGAACTGAAGTGCATACTTAATCCACTCAGGCAACGCTCGTGAGAAATGTCCCATCATCAACATGCCAAAAGCGGTAACGCGAACAGGAATATAATCGAGCGCAAACATTAATCTTCCCGCAGCGGCTTTTAAAGGGTGATTTGCATCACACAATGCCTCGGTTGTGCTTCGACTCAAGCTATAAAACAGCGCGCCAGGTGCACCAAAAGCAATAAACCACAGCATCACAGCGGCATAGTGTTGATAGTTAAGCCAGGTAAGGTGTTGGCCAAAAGTTTTGCCTTCTGTACCCGCACTTCCGTCACTGTCTGATTGACTTGCACAATGCCCTAATTGGTCGGTGTACATACTGCACGCCTGAAGGTCTCCTCGGTCAGCAGCATTCAAAAAACTCTTGTAGACGGCTCGCAATGCAGGGCAGCCAATACAGATGAACAAAATTATGCTTTGCTCTATAAACGTAAGAAATGCGCCAAGTACCCAGTATTCAATTGCTCCCAGCACTACAGCGGGAAGTAAAAGAAAGAAATAAAGTGCTGTAGATGAGACCTTTTTAGTCCCCTCCTCATCTTCATTTCCTTCTTGAAACTTAATCAACCCTTTATCTTGAAGAAAAGCACGATATTGAGCGGCATACTTTTCAATATGCCAATTAGGTGTTTTTGTTATCAACCGCTCGAGGCTGAGTACTAATAGCAAGCTCATTAACATCATAGGTATTGAGTTTCCTTTTTTCTGCAGTGCGGATTAATTAAATTATTTAAACCCAGCAACGCGCATTCTATATCTTGCCCAATCGAAAGCTGCACCAGGGTCAGTTTTTCGCCCTGGTGCTATATCATTATGGCCTACGATACGCCCTAAAGTGATCCGAGGATAGTATCTCGTAATAAAATCAGTGAGTTCGCCAAGGGCTTGGTACTGTGCATCGGTGTAAGGCAACGTATCAGTACCTTCAAGTTCAATACCTATAGCATAGTCGTTACAGCGGCTGCGGCCTTGAAATGAAGACAGGCCCGCGTGCCATGCCCGCTGTTCAAAGGGCACAAATTGCTCTATTTCACCCGTTCGATAAATTACACAATGAGCAGAGACCCGTAACCCAGTAATTTCTCTATAGAACGGATGTTCATCAGGATTGAGGGTTCCGGTAAACAATTGGCGAATGCCCGGCGTACCAAACTGTGAAGGAGGTAGTGAAATATTGTGTATCACTAACAGGCTAACGTCTGCGCAGTCAGGACGGGCATCATAATGCGGACTTGCTGTGTACTTTGCTTCGTTGTAAAGCACCATAGTATTTGCTTCGATAATTGATTTTCTGCGTTATAGCCTACATTGTATATGGATATAAGTGTATAGGGCTATACATTGCATTCTAATAAGCTAATCAGCACGTTAGTCCTTTGCTTAAGAGATTACGCCGAGTATTTAGCAATACGAAAAGCGGTGCACCACTATTATAAGAAAGGTAGAAGCATGAATGAACAACAAGACCCGACAGCGTCGACGGGTAAATGGATGGTTGCGCTTGCTTGGATTTGCGGTTTTGGTCTACTGGTTTTTGTTTTCTCAGATCTTTTAGAAAAACAAATTAACCCAAATAGCGAACCAACATCAGAGCGTATTGGTTCACAAACCGAAGTCCGACTTAAGCAGAATCGCCAAGGTCACTATGTGACAACAGGTTATATTAATGGTGAGGAAGTCGTATTTCTTGTTGATACAGGTGCAACTGACGTGGCCGTTCCCGCTCATTTGGCTAACAAGCTTCAACTCAAAGCGGGTCGAGAAGGGTTAGCCAGCACAGCTAACGGCGTGGTAAGAGTCGCCGAATCGACCATTGAAACTTTGCGCATTGGTGAAATTGTGGTGCGCGATGTAAAAGCAAACTTAAACCCCGGTATGCAAGATGACCATATATTGCTGGGAATGAGTGTTCTTCGCCAATTAGAGTTTACTCAGCGCGGAGAATGGTTAATATTGCGTACCCTTTAAATACACAGATAGCATAGATCATAGCGATGAAGATGACATCACCAGACATGCAAGCGATTCGAGAGCAAGTATCGAACGCGCTTATTGAAGATCTTGGCGGCGAATTAATTGCTGCAAACGACATTACGGCGAACCTGATAGATGAAAGCGTCAATGCAAAAGCCACTATTATTACGCGAGAGCCTTGCGTGGTTTGTGGAATCGCATGGGCAAATCAAGCATTTGCACTCATTGACGAGTCGGTGTCGCTAACGTGGCATGTAAAAGATGGTGACAAAGTTGATGCCAACACCGTACTGGTTAGTTTGGAAGGCTCTGCTCGCGCGATATTGACGGCAGAACGTACGGCGCTTAACTTCCTACAAACCCTGTCGGCAACCGCCACTGTTACTGCCTTTTACGCTAAGTATTTAGATGGCTCCAACACTAAAATTCTCGATACCCGCAAAACGTTGCCAGGTTTGCGGCACGCACAGAAATACGCGGTGCGTTGTGGTGGTGGTCAAAACCATCGTGTGGGTTTGTTCGATGCATTCTTAATTAAGGAAAACCACATATTTTCTTGCGGAAACATCGAAAAAGCCGTAAGCCGAGCGAAAACAATGATGCCGGGCAAGCCCGTTGAAGTAGAAGTAGAGAACTTAACCGAGCTTGAACAAGCCCTTAGTGCAGGTGCCGACATTGTCATGCTGGATAATTTTTCTAACGAACAGATCCAACAGGCAGTAGCGCTCAACAAAGGTCAATGTAAACTGGAAGTATCAGGAAACATTACTGATGAACGACTGGCGTCTCTCGCTAAGCTAGGCGTAGATTACATTTCATCTGGAGCTTTAACCAAGCACGTTCAGGCCATTGATTTGTCGCTGCGCATTAATTTGTCATAGCAGAGCAAGAAAGATAAAGAGTCAAATTAAAAGCTGTAAAGGTGGATTTAACATTAGGTAAGCGAATGTGTTGCTTATCCCCTTGTACTTCCACCTTTATAACGCGGCTTCTTTGTTGCACGTGTTTTATTATAAAGATACAGTGTTTCAGTGAAATCTACGTTATCGCAATTATCACTTCCCTATACTGTGGCTTTAAATGCTGAGACCTTAATGGTTGAGGTTGCACAGTGATTTTAAATCACCGAGTAGATGTATAATTTACAATACGATTACTCGTCATTCTGTTCAGTCATTTCTCGATAATGCTTTTTGTGTATAGATAGACATACGCACTTAAGTCATTAACTTTTATACGAAAGTTCAAGTGATAAAGCCTGCCAAGGCGCGGCGAACCGTGTCATACTGAAAAAGCTAGACATAGGTATATTTGCCTATACTTGTCAGTAACAAATAAAATTCTATACTGAGTATCAAGTACCAGGGGCGTTAAATGGACGACTCGGGTATAAACGTCAATTTGAATTAGATTTAAACTTTGCGTGTTATACACGTCCCGGAGAAAAACCATGATGAACATGAATACTAAAAACCAAAAAGGTTTCACCCTAATCGAACTAATGATTGTTGTTGCAATCATCGGTATCCTTGCAGCAATCGCACTTCCTGCTTACCAAAACTACACAGAGAAAGCTCGCTTTACAGAGGTTGTAAACGCTACAGCGGCAGCTAAATCTGCAGTTGAAGTTTGTGCGCAAACTGAGTCAGGCGCTGATGCGGCTGCTATACTAGACGCTTGTGACAGCAACGCGAAGGGCATAGCTGCAGTAGTAACCGCAGCAGATGGTGTGGTCGGTTTAGCTGTTGCTGACGGTGTGATCACTGCAACAAAGCCTACTGACTCATCTATTACTGGTGCCGGAACTTATGTAATGACTCCAACAGTAGACGTGGCGACTCGTCGTGTTACTTGGAATACTGTATGTACTCCTGCAACACTATGTTAATAAACCATGTTGTTACAAAAAAGGTCCAGTGAACGGGCCTTTTTTGTTATAAAAACGATAGAGGACTTATTTTGGCAAAAGCACTTATAACTTTTGTGTGGCAAGGGAAAGACCGCCGAGGTCAGTCAAGGAAAGGTGAAATATCCGCAGCCTCTTTATCAGAAGCAAAAAACCTACTTCGACGCCAAGGAATCTCAGCAAACAAAGTTAAAAAGCTATCTAAGCCTCTTTTTGGCGGAAGCCAGAAAATTACTGCTGCAGACATCTCTGTCATTTCTCGTCAAATCGCCACCATGCTCGCCGCCGGTGTTACCCTTATTCAATCGTTAGAAATGATTTCCCAAGGTCACGCCAATTCTTCAATGCGCAAACTTCTTGGCGAAATAACCGATGAGGTAAAAGCGGGTAATCCACTTTCATCAGCGCTTAGAAAGCACCCCCTTTATTTTGACGATTTATATTGCGACTTGGTTTATACCGGTGAGCAGTCGGGCGCACTTGAAACCATTTATGACCGCATTGCGACCTATAAAGAAAAGGCCGAAGCACTAAAATCAAAAATCAAAAAGGCGATGTTTTACCCTATCGCAGTTTTGGTTGTTGCTTTTATTGTTACGACCATCCTTCTTATATTTGTTGTGCCGCAGTTTGAAGAGATTTTCAGCAGCTTTGGCGCAGAACTCCCTGCCTTCACCCAGTTCGTATTGGCTATTTCACGGTTCGTCCAAGACTACGGTATTTTTATCGCCATAGGTATTGGTGGTGCTGGATTTATGTTTATGCGCACCTATAAGCGAAGCCAGAAGCTACGTGACACGGTAGACCGCAACATTTTAAAAATTCCCGTTATCGGCGAGATACTAAAAAAAGCCAGCATTGCGCGATTTACCCGAACCTTAGCCACAACTTTTGCAGCAGGTGTGCCGCTTATTGGCGCACTTGAATCCGCCGCAGGGGCATCGGGCAACGCGGTATACCGCGAAGCCATTTTATACATGCGTAAAGAAGTGGCGGGCGGTATGCCAATGCATGTTGCAATGCGCGCTACACAAGTATTCCCTGACATGGTGACGCAGATGATTGCCATTGGTGAGGAGTCGGGCGCGGTTGATGAAATGCTCAGCAAAATTGCCACCATATATGAAGCTGAAGTCGATGATATGGTAGACGGTTTAACTAGCCTACTTGAACCTATGATCATGGCCGTACTTGGCGTGGTAATCGGCGGCTTGATTGTGGCTATGTACCTCCCTATATTCCAGATGGGTAACGTGGTATAACGTGGCTCAGCACCAAAAGAACGAAAATCAACAATTATAAGAACCACATACCATGGACGCGATAATTACGCTTAGTCAGCTTTACCCTGCTGTATTCTATTCCCTAGTCTTTTTTGTAAGTTTAATGGTTGGCAGTTTCTTGAACGTGGTGATTTACCGCTTGCCTATTATGATGGAACGCAGCTGGCAGCAAGAGTACCAAAGCTATTTTAGCGAGGGTGCGCCGACACCTCACGATAAAAACTCAACAGCGTCAGAGGAAGTATTTAATCTTGTAAAACCAGACAGCACATGCCCTAGCTGCGGCCACAAAATTCGCGCATGGGAAAATGTTCCTGTTATTAGCTACCTGTTCCTTAAAGGTAAATGCGCTAAATGCAAAGTTGGAATATCAGTTCGTTACCCGCTGGTTGAATTGTTTACTGCTTTAGCCTGTACGTTTGCGGCCTATCAATTTGGTGTCACATCGCAAGCACTATGGGCCGTATTGTTTACTTACATACTCGTTGCTCTGCTGTTTATTGACTTAGATAAGATGCTATTACCTGACCAGTTGACACTGCCTCTACTGTGGTTAGGGTTATTGTTGAGCACGCAATACATTTTTGTAGGCACCACCGACGCTATTATTGGCGCAGCGGCAGGTTACTTAAGTTTATGGTCTGTTTATTGGCTATTTAAACTTGCCACTGGCAAAGAAGGCATGGGCTATGGCGATTTCAAGCTGCTCGCCGCACTTGGCGCTTATACGGGCTGGCAAGGTTTGCCCATTATTATTTTGCTCTCTTCGTTTGTTGGCGCAATTGCAGGCATACTCATAATGGTGATTCAAAACAAAGGTAAGTCGCTGGCAATTCCTTTTGGTCCCTATCTCGCAGTGGCGGGTTGGCTGACACTGCTTTTTAAAGATGCCATTATTACCACCTATCTTGATTACGTACTTTAGTTAGAAGGTGCCGGCATTATGAATAAGCAGACTCCCTTTGTAGTAGGTCTTACTGGCGGGATAGGTAGCGGTAAATCTGCTGCCACTGATATTTTTGCGTCGTTAGGCATAGACATCGTGGATGCCGACGAGGTCGCAAGAGATGTGGTTGCTGTGGGCTCACAAGGGTTACTTCAAATAGCTGAGCATTTTGGCGAGCATATTTTGCTTGAAGACGGTAGCCTTGATCGCGCCGCACTTCGAGAGAAGGTTTTTGCTAACCCAGATGAAAAAGCCTGGCTGAACGGCCTTCTCCACCCGCTTATTCGTTCTCGCATGCAACAGCTAATCATGGAATCGACTTCCCCCTATTGCATCTTGTCTGTTCCACTATTGGTTGAAAACAAGCTTACTGAAATGTGTAACCACGTAGTAGTGGTTGACTGCCCTGAAGTGCTTCAGCTTGAACGCGCCTTAAAGCGAGATGGTAGCTCTGAAGCAACGATAAAAAGTATTATGGCGTCACAAGCTAGCCGTAAAGAACGGCTGAGCGCTGCAGACCATGTATTAGACAATAGCACCAGCCTAAACGCCCTCTCTTCGCAAGTTTCGGCCTTGCATGAACACTTACTTTTGCTATCTAAAGCGTGAAGTTGATAGACGAAGTTAACGCAAAAACACATCCCTAATAACTAAATTCACCACCTAAAAGCAGGGCGTTACAGCCTTACGGATTGATTTTTGAAACTTTTTTGACCAATTAACGTCAAAGTAAAGATTTGGCGAACAAGTATACTTGGCTTAAACGCTTTGATGCTTTAGGCTTGTTGCCTTTCACTGTTCAGCTAAATTTTTAGCGACATTTCTCTAAGTCTATGTGTTTTAAGGGGTTCCATGGGTCACGCTGTTTTCGAATTTCCACTAAAGGAAAAAGTACGTAACTATTTACGTGTTGAGCAGCTGCTTGGACAACTTAAAATTACGGCTAAATCAGAACATACTCATCTGCAGCTGGTGTTCTTTGAACAGCTTTTCGAATTACTTGATCTCATTGAAAGACTGGATCTTCGCTCCGATCTTACCAAAGACCTCGAAGCCCATGAAAAGAACTTGGTGTATTGGTCTAAGCACCCGAAAATTGACAGCACCGCCTTAGAGCAAGCGCTAAAAACCGTGCTTACCCTAAAACAAAAGCTAAAAACAGATCGCCGTTTTGGTAGTGCTTTGAAAGAAGATAAACTGCTAAGCGCAATCAGGCAGCGCTTTGCCATTCCAGGTGGCGCGTGCAGCTTCGATTTGCCCAATCTTCATTTTTGGTTACAACAACCCCTTGAACAACGCCTCGCTGAAATAGCGCAATGGCTTGAAACGTTAGCCTTACTCGATGATGCTATTGCTGTTAGCCTGTCGTTCATTCGCGAACGAGGTCAATTTGTCAATGTGGTTGCTGACAACGGTTTTTATCAAGGCGCTGCAGAAGATAAAAACGAGTTAATTCGCGTTAAATGTAGCGTTGATGAAGGGTATTACCCTACGCTTAGCGGCAACAAATACCGTTACGCACTCCGCTTCATGCTATTTTCTCCTCAAGAGGGCCAATCTGGCGCAGTGGACAGCAGTATTCAGTTTCGTTTAGCTGCCTGTTAAACTTAAGACCTGTTGATGTTTGATGTACCGCAAAGATCAAAAGATCAGCAGGCCAGAGTCTTTAATTTATTATTTCCCGTCTGCGGTAGTATAAGCAAATCGCAAACTTCGCCGTTTAGACGTATTTCACTGGAGTAAATAATGGAAGTGAAATGTCCTATTTGTGCCAAGCAGGTTGTTTGGGCACCAACAAGCGAATATCGCCCTTTTTGCAGTAAAAAATGCCAACTTATCGATTTAGGTGAATGGGCCGCTGAAGACAGAAAAATAGCCGGCAAGCCTGCAGAAGACGCAACGCCCAAGCATATCGATGTTGAAGAGATAGAGGCGATGCTAGCACAGCAAACAGATGACTTCTTTAAGCACTAATACGCGCTGTTTTTCCCCACAATTTGGCAAACACCAGTATTTAGGTAAATTCCACTAAGACGTATTCTCGTACAAAGCGCAGTGGTGTAGTATCGGTTTACTTGATCTCCAAGTCGTGGGTAGATGCGCAGACAGCGAACGTATTAATTCATCACAATATTACTCAATAGCTCGCTGCGCAGCCTTCCTCATCCTCAACCTATACAAAAAGGAACATGAATGTTTAATTCTATCGCGCTTGTTGGTGGTACTCATGGAAATGAAACCAGTGGTATTCAGCTTATTCGAAACTGGCAACAGTTTGGGCTACCTTCGCGATTTAATGAGCTAAATGTTTCGTTAAGCATCGCCAATGAAGCGGCCATTGCGGCAAACGTTCGTTTCGTAGACGAAGACTTAAACCGTCAGTTTACCTTTGAACGTTTATCGAATAACAATTCTGCGAAAGAAGCTGAGCTTGCTAAGGCTCTTAACCAACAGTTAGGGCCTAAGGGTGATTCGAACACAGATTTTGTGATTGATATTCACAACACCACCAGCGAAATGGGTGCTACGCTTATCATTTTGGAAGCGGATGAATTTCATATTCAGCTGGCGCGATACGTAAAGCAGCAAATGCCAGAAGCCAACATTTTGGTAGAAGACGAAAAGCCCTACCTTGAACATGGTTACCTGTGCACCACTGGTAAGAAAGGTGTAATGATAGAAGTGGGTGGGCAGCCACAGGGCGTGTTAAGAGAAGATGTTTACCTTCTAACACAAACCATGGCTGAAGCAATATTGGATTTTTGTGCCGCGTATAATAAAGGGCAAATCAGTACTGACGCTTTGCCTGCCTGTGAAGCTTTTCGTTTAGGCGATAACGTGTCTTTTCCGTTAGATGCTAATGGAAAACGTACCGCCATGATCCATCATTCACTGCAAGATAACGATTTCAAACCTCTCATACCTGGGGCACCTGTATTTCGGACGTTTGACGGCAAAGATATCGTGTGGGAAAACGAAACTGAAACCTACCCGCACTTTATTAATGAAGCCGCTTATTTCAAACTGGATGTGGCATTTGCCACCGCTGAACGAATAATGCTTTAAGCGTAAGTTATCTTGTTATTTGACTTACCAGCAAAAGAATAACAAAAGCACAGTCAGAAAGGCTATTGGGCCCTGATGGGCCCTCAGCTAAAAGAGTTCTATTTTTGGCTCTCGCGCCTCTTCAAACTCATTTTTCTCTTCTGTTGAAGATTCATTGATGTCAAAATGGATTTTACGCTGATCTTCCATAACGTATTTTTCAAACATTTCTTTCGTGCTTAAATTAAAAGACTCGTCAAAATGTTCGCGATTATTGATGTAAGACGAGAATTGTCCGAACAGGCTAACAATGGCATCTTGCTCTAACTTCACGTGTTCGGTGCGCTGGCGAATAATATCTTGGAATTGAATCTTGGCTATTGCACCACTCACTTTAGACGCCACTTCTGTCGCGCTTTGTGAAAAGCATGCCAGCATTTTGGGATTGAGTTCTTCTAATACCCGATAGTGGCTCGTAATGTTTTCTAACGATTCAGAAAACCCCGTTAATAGTTCACACGTATCGTTAGCACGCGTTGAATTAAGCATTTTCTCTCCCTGATGATGCGCGGCATCAAGAGCGGACTTTATACCTGATTCTATTTTTTCAGCCGCTTCTGAAGACTGGGAAGACAATATACGTACTTGCTCTGCCACTACCGCAAAGCCCCTTCCGTATTCTCCGGCTCTAGCTGCTTCGATAGCCGCATTTAGCGCTAACAAGTTGGTTTGTGAAGCAATATTTTTAACCAGTTCCGTAAGTTCTTTGAGGTTCTCAACTTCACGCATTACCCCTTGAATCGCTTCTGTATCTGCAATTTGCTGTTCCCGCTGGGTGCTTATCATGGCTTTAATATTCGATAAGCGCTTTGCAGCCAGCTCAAACTCATCGGCGCTTTTTTCTTTGCAGCTAAGCGCGTTCTTCTGCCCTAGCTCAACGTTATCTATACTGTCTTGAATGCTACTTTCAATTTCGTACAGCGCCTTCATCAATTCCATCGATGCATCTTCTGTGATAGCGCTTATGCCGTCCATTTGGCCTTTGAGTATGGCTACATATTCACTGACTTGAGCATGTGTTTCGTTGAGTTGCTCAGACGTTTCTTGTAAATAACTCTCCTGTTTATTAAGACTGGCTTTGAATACGCTTGTTTGCCTATGCGAATACCATGTAATAAAACTCAAGAAACCCAGAATTGTGGCAACGGTACCTGCTTGCCCATTTAATAGCTGTGGCGATATATTCAACGAAATTGCCATGCTCAATATAGACACACCAACCAAACCGCTCCAAAGTAAAAGTGAGTCCTGAACTTTGTTCGTCTTATCCTTAAGCACTTTAAACTTCTCAGCGAGTACCAACTCATAATACTGCTTTGTTTTTTCAAGTACTTTCATAATCTAACCTTATGCAGTTGGCACCAACTGCTTTACTACACCTAATAACTGCTCTGGCTCAACAGGCTTAACAAGCCAACCTGTCGCGCCCGCCGCTTTCGCTTCTTCGCGACGACTCTGTTGTGATTCAGTGGTTAACATCAACATAGGGGTGAACCTGAACTTAGACTGCTGTTTCAACGTTTTAATAAGCTCTATGCCGTTCATACCTGGCATGTTTAAGTCTGTGATAATTAGTTTAGGACTGATTGATTCAAGGGCTGTCATAGCCGCTTCCGCACTCTCTGATTTTGTGACCGTATAGCCCGCTCGTTTTAATAACATTTCCATGCTCATTAACATGGTGGCCGAGTCATCTACTAAGTGTATTGCGCTCATTGCATTACCTCTCGTGTTAGCCAATTAATTGTTTACATAATTCAGTATAGTCATGTGCGCCACGACTGTTAGGAGCATAGGCAAATACAGGCTTATTCTCTGCAAATGCCTCGGCGAGTTTGATGCTCTTTCTAATGGGATTAAGCACTTTGCTTCGTCCATAGCGCCCGTACCAGTTACTTAACTCCTGTCTGTGCAATTTTAGATTTTGTTCTACCATGACGGGTAAAATAGTGAGTTTGGTTGCTCTAAACTTTCGCTCTGCCATTGCATTTCTGCGGGCATTGAGCAGTTTCTGAACACCGTCACTTGCCAGTGGAAGGGGCGTTGCTGGAATAATAATGTCGGTCGCTGCCGATAGCGCAGTCATAAGCTGCGGGCTCAATGTTGGCGGTGTATCAATAAGAACAATATCGAAATGTTTCGTTACCGCTTCCGAGTCGCACCAGTTACGCAATACATCTAGCGTGATTTTTTCATTTGTATTCGCATTACAAGTATCAACATCGGTGGCATAAATGTTGTCAGCGCACTTCACAATAGAGGTAAAGAAGGTGTTGAGAGGCAGTTCAGTTATATCGCTTTGTTGTACGCACCCTAGTGCTTTTAAGCCATGCATAACATGGCCTTGATTATCAAGATCCAACACAACGACCCGTTTATTCGCTTGTGCGAAGCCATAAGCGAGATTTACCACCGTAGTGGTTTTCGCCGTACCGCCTTTGCGATTAGCCACCGTGATCACTCTCATTCGAACCACACTTTACTCTGCTTGTTTTGCATCATTTCAGTCAGCCAATATAGTGCATCAGCTTCAGGCCACGCGCTCACTTTTGGCTTCTTAGCTAGCAATACCTGATACACAGCGGTATGTGCGCTACCTAAGGCTTTTAAATTAACTTGTCGGGAAGTCTCTTCATTCAACCAAGCAAAGAGCGCTTCAGCTTCTTCTATTTCACAGTGCCCGGTCATGACCGCGACTTTCTTTTTGTAAGCTATAGGCATTTTGCTAAAACCTCTTGAACGTTGATAATCAATAACACACGTCCGTCGCCAAGCAGCGCCGTTCCCGAGAAGTGAGCGTATCCGGCCAACACGCCTTCAAGCGGTTTTTGAATGACGTCAATCCCTTCGTGAAACTTATCAATGATTAATCCAAACTCTCCCTGAGGCGTTGATACCACAAGAATTGAATGCTCTTCCCTTTCTTCGGCTGCTTCGAAACCTAACGCTTCACGCAAGTCACAAAGAGGTATGAGCTTTTCGCGGATAACCAGTACGTGTTCGTTGCGAATACGCTGGATATCGGCAGTAGGCACTTTGACAGTCTCAACAACGGCATCCATTCCAACACCAAACATTTGATCATTCACTTCGAACATCATTACTCGGTTCACTGACATAGTTTGGGGCAGCAATAGTTTGAAAGTACTTCCTACTCCCACTTCGCTTTGCATTTCGATTGTGCCGCCGGCCTGACTAACCATCGTTTTTACCGCATCCATTCCAACGCCGCGCCCAGATAAATCTGACACTTGCTCAGACGTAGAAAAACCAGCGGCAAAGATTAATTGTAGCGCTTCATTATCATCCAAGTTTTCAAGCTGCGTTTCGCTGATAACCCCTTTTTGAAATGCCAAAAGCTTTATTTTTTGAGGGTCAATGCCTTTACCATCATCGCGAATCTCTATGATTACGCTATCATCAAGCGGCGTTGCAATGAGGTCGATGCGACCTACTTCAGGTTTTCCTGCTGCAAGTCGCTCTGCAGGAGACTCTATGCCGTGATCTATGCTATTTCTTAGCAAGTGAATAAGCGGTTCAGATAAGGACTCAATTAAATTTTTGTCAAACTCGGTATCTTCCCCCTGCATACACAACTCGATTTTTTTATCGAGCTTTCTGGCTAAATCCCGCACTAAGCGAGGGTAGCGTTGAAATACGTGGGAAACAGGCACCATACGAATCTGAAGCACTGCACTTTGGAGCGATTCTGTTAATCGGTTAACAATGGAAAAATGGGCTTTGATTTGCTTACTGAGCTTTCTACTGCCTCCCTCTTCTTCTGCCTGCTTTGCAAGATAAGGCAGAGAATTTTTGGCAACGGTTAGCTCGCCAACAATGTCCATTAAGTAGTCTATTTTTGACTGATCGACCTTGAGCATTTTCACCGCTTGGCGTTCAGCTTTTACAGGAGCAGCCGTGTCTTCTGTCGTTTCTAGTGCGTTAGCTGGCTGTGTATTAGCTGACTGTGTAGCCTCAGCTATCGCGTCATTCGACGTTTGTTGTGCTTGCTCGTCATTTGCTTGCGCTTGAATTGTTTCCTCATCTAACGCATTACTAATGGCAACCGCCAGCGCGTCCTCATTTTCAAACTCAGCGCCCAGAATATTACCCACCAGCCCTGCGATAGAAGGAAACATGAACTCAGATTTATAGTTATCCGAATTTAGTAGCGTGAGCTGTTGTGTCAGCATTGCTCGTTCATGCAACGCTAAGTTTTTTGGCTTAGACGCTTCTCTTCTCGAGTCTCCTGCTTCGTTTGTCGAACTATTACCGACTTCAGGAGACGTATTCATATTAGTGTCTGTACCTGAACATCCATCCTCTCGGATTTCGTTACCAAGAAAACTCAAATCGTCGATTGAAGATAGCAGGCTCAGCACAGCCCTATTAGCGCTGCCATCTTCGCTGTCGTCAAAGTTCAGTGAGGCAAGCAGTAGTCCAGCGCTAGCATGCACTTGGTCTATGTCTGTGTCATTCAGGGCACTGTTCAAGGTTTCGTCGTCGATAGCCTCAACGCACTTTAGAATTTTACCGGTGCATGCAGCTTTTAAGGCTTGAGTGGAAAAACTAACGCAAGAGTACTGCCCCTCGTAATACGCCATATGCTGTTTAATTTCATCTTCGCTGGCAACGCCAAGCGCTTTGATTGAAGTGAAACAGTTATAGATATCTGCATCTTCGCCTAATTCGGGCATTTCAATATTAAACGCCTTTATTCCAGGTAAGGCTACGGTGACATTTATTGGGTCTTCTCCGCGAAAGAAGCAGCCTTCGTCGGGCGTGTACTGAATGAAATAGCAATCTGGGCCAGTCGCTTTACAAAGTAGGTCTAAGTCAGCGTTTCTACCAAAATTGGCGATCAGTGCTATGTGCTCTTCGCTTAGCGTTTGCAGGTCTGCTATTGGGCTTTCGTTGTTAACGATGGCGCTGCTTTCATCGACTTCACTCGATGCTGTCGGGTCGATAAAGTGTCTTAATTGAGCACTAAGCTGTGTCGATATTGGTTTCCATTGCTCTACATTCTGAGAACCTACTTCGAGCTCGTCGAACCATATTGAAATTTGGTCTAAGGCTTCAAGCAACAAATCGCCTATATCATCGCTGTAGGTAACCTCGTTAGACCTTACACTATCAAGCAAATCCTCTGCTGCGTGAGCCAAGCGAGTCAAAGGTTTAATATCAAATAAATCAGAAGAACCTTTAATGGTGTGCAGGTCGCGAAAAATTTTGTCTACACGCTCAGAAGCTGGGCCCGACGATTGAATTTCTAAAAGCTCTTGGCTCGCCGACTCTAAATTCTCGCGGGACTCGCCAATAAACACATCAAGTAATTCACTCATTGGCTTACCCCCCAATCACTGCACTTACTACTGACTTCAACGTGTCTGCATCCACAGGCTTCGTCATGTAATAGTTTGCCCCACATTGATAGGCTCGTTCGGCATCTTGATTAGCCGACTCGGTGCTTATCATGATAATGGGGACCGCACGTAGTGCCTCATTGAGCCGTATTTCCTTACATAGCCTATAACCGTCCATCTTTGGCATGTTCACATCAACAAGAAACAAGTCCACATTTGTACCTATAGCTTTCTCAAGCGCTTCTACACCATTCTCCGCCTCTTCGATAATTCTGTCTGGCGAAGTCACCAGCATTTTGTGGAACATTCTTACCGTAGAGGCATCATCAACAATCATTACTGTTTTCATGTTATGCCCCTCCTGTAAGTGGCTTCTGGTAAGCAATCACATCACCGAATTTGCGTACTTTAAACATAGACGAAATACGGCTCATAGATTCGCTGTGCCCTAAAAAAATGTATCCACCTGGTTTCATCGCATCAAAGAGTACCTGCGCCGCCTTCTTACGCGATTCATCATCAAAATAAATGAGCAAGTTTCGGCAAAAAATGAGGTCAAAATGCCTAAACTGCTTCATATTATTTGCGGATAAAATATTCGCGAGCGTAAAGGATACGGACTCACGTATGTCATCACTAAGCTGGAATTGCCCATTGATTTCTTTGAAATACTTCTTCACCAGCGGGAGCGGTATGTTCTGAACAGAGCGCTTGGAATAAAGCCCTTTTTTTGCTGATGCCAGCACGTTGCTGTCAATATCAGAAGAGATGAGCTCTACATCTCTGTGCGCCAACCCTTTCCAATACTCGATAAGATATATCGCTATTGAGTAAGGCTCTTCGCCCGTACTCGAGGGTACTGACCAAATGCGCAAATCTTCTCCGGCAGGACGATAACCATCTAACTCATCCATTATTTCTCTTGTCATCGCTTCAAATTGATATTCTTCGCGAAAGAAATACGTTTCATTGACAGTCATTGAATTCACGAGGTTTTGAAATTCTTCACCTGACGCTTGGAATCGCATGTAAGTGAAGTAACCTTTAAAGCTCGTATGACCTGTAGCCTTCATGCGTTCATGGAGACGTTTGTCTACAAAATAGCGCTTCGAGTCTTCGAAGTGGATCCCGGTTTTTCGGTAAAACATAGAGCGAAACCGTTCGAAATCGGCAGCACCTATTTTGTCTAGTGCTACACTATTCATCGGCGTTTCTCACTTGATTACGAATTAGTGAAATAACAAACTGAATGTAGTTATGATTCGGAAATCGGCTTTCAACAGTTTGCAAAATATCCAAAGTAGACACATCAGCAATTTCAGCCAGTTTGTCCAGTGCAGTACCCACAACGTTTTCATTGTCGTCATTTAGAGCGAATTGGTGCAGCCAGTTCACTGCATCTATGTGAGCAACCGCACCTATAATGTCTACGCAGAAAATACGGGTGTCAGGGTCCTCGTCGTGCATGAGTAAATTGACATTCGCAGCAAAAATATCAGGGTTTTGCTGCATAAGCTCAATAGCCCCATTTCGCAATTGCACGTGTTCGCTTTTAAGCATGGTAATAACCTGCGAGGCATGACTTTGAGTCATATCATGCTCGAGCGCGCTAAATAAAGCCTCGATCACTGTTGGGTCATCTTCTTGTGGCAATCGATATATAAAGGCGTCGTGCGCATCTTTTTGGCCACTCAAATCTCTTACTGCCCACCGGCGCACATCACTGTCGCTCGAGTTTAGGTCGCTAATGAGTTGCTCTTTCGTTCGAGGGTGTTCGCGCTTTTCCTCAAAGTCATCGGAAACATCGGCAATAGGTTCTACTTTCTTCTTGAGACCCATAATTACTTCTCCTCTTAACGACAAAGCGCGTTCAATTTAGATGCGACTTTGGGACTATCTAGTACGAAGCTGGCGCAACCCGCTTCAATAAGCTCTTTTGGCATACCGAAGACAACTGAGGTCGCCTCACTCTCTGCGATCGTTGTCGCACCTTCTTTAAACGCTTTGCTCATAGCGGCAACACCATCACACCCCATTCCGGTCAGCTGTACGCACAGCATAGAAAGTGGCTTGTAGCAGTTAAGTGCGCTGTCTACCATACGATCCACACTTGGATGCCACAGAAAACTTGGGCTTGATGGCACAGGGCGCGCTGAGACTTCACCGCCGATTTTTGAGAAGGCAAGATCAGCATCCCCTTTTGCAAGATAAACATTGCCAGCCTTTATGGGCATCTTCGCATTCACCTCAACCACGTTGAGCGGACTGATTCCGTCCAAGCGCTTAGCCAGCGCACTGGTGAAAGAGGCTGGCATGTGCTGTGAAATAACGATAGGAATCGGAAATGCGGGGCTTAAGTTAGCTACCAGGTGTTCAAGCTTTTTGGGACCACCAGTGGAAACGCCTACCAGAACGACTTCAAAGGGTACGCTCGTTTTGTGGCGAACAACTTTCTGTGTCACGACTGGGGGCGGTTTAATTGTAGGACGCTGTGGTTTGCCAGTTTTGGCTAGGGCGTGAATTTTGTTTATTAAAGGCGCCTCTAAATCTGAAATATCCCGCGAAACAGTGCCCCCGGTTTTTAACACAAAGTCACTTGCGCCAAGCGCGAGTGCCTCTAGGGTAATGGTGGCTCCCTTTTGCGTAAGCGAAGACACCATGATAATAGGACAAGGATAAAGTTTCTTGAGCATCGCCAGACACGTCATGCCATCCATTACCGGCATATTAATGTCCAGTGTTATACAGTCTGGCTCGAACTCTACAGCTTTAGTTAGCGCTTCTTCGCCGTTACGTGCTACTTGAACAATAAAGCCCTCTTTCTCGAAGAGTTGCGTGAACAGCTTTCGCATTAACGCGGAATCGTCGACGATAAGTACTTTTACTGTCATAAATAACCTCGAATATTAGCTAGCATTGCTCTTGAGCTTTAGATACCGCATTGTCATCGAGCAAGACTTTGGGCTCGATAATTTGAATAATGCGTTTTTCATCATTCAGCTTAATCAGGCGGTTTAAGAACTCAGATTGCATCTCAGAAAGAGAAGGCGCTTCTTCAATAGTCTGTCTAACGACGGTCTTCACTTCGGCAACACCATCAACGATGAACCCGGTACGCTGTTTATCTTTAGTAAGAACAACGATGCGCTGACGCTCTGACGTTTCGCTGCACGGCATACCTAAGCGGCTGCGCAAGTCGATAACCGGCAACACCGTACCGCGAAGGTTAACAATGCCTTTCAGGTAATCTGGCGTACTCGGCACACTTTCAAGCTTTTCAGGTACTCGAGTAATCTCTTGCGTATCGTCAATGCTTACACCGTATTCTTGCCCATTAATCCAAAAGATGACGTATTGCTCGCAGTCATCTTCATCAATTGCTAAATCGTTGCCATCATTCATTTGAGACTCCTGCTGAATATCGGCATCAAGACTGGTTAAAGCGCTCATCAGCGCACGGCTGTAGATGTTAGAAAGGTTGATAATAGACACCAGACGTTTGCCGCCATCGCTGCGGTAGACCGCTTCAAGCAGCCCCGATTCCGCGCCGTCATTACATACCGAAGGAACAGATTCCAGTTCAGCTTCAGAAATAGACACCACATTACTGACTTTGGCTACCACAAAGCCAACGCTACCAAACTCACTGTTTTGTGTTACTACAATGCGCGATGCTTCGTTAATTTCAGTGCGCATCATGCCAATGGAGTTCGACAAGTCGACAATGGGAATGATGCGGCCGCGCAGATTGACCAGCCCCAAAACAGAAGGTGCACTATCCGGAAGTTGCGATATCTCTGCGGGAACACGCACAATTTCTTCTACATCTTGAAGGTGAAATGCGAACTCTTGTTCCTCTAGTGAGAAGCACACTAACTGCTGTAAATTTTCGTCCTCTTGAGAATCTTCAGGCGCATCGTTATCAATATGCTGCATTCCCGACAGCTGCATAGTATTGCCATCTTGCTTGATGACTGCCTGTGCTTTTGCAAGCGCAGAAACATCAAGGATTTGCTCTACAGGCTGGTCGCTTTGTTTAATGATGCCCTGCATATAGTCGTAGGCGATAGAATCCGTCATTGAGGTTTTATCGATAACAGCATCGCTGCTAACACTGTAGACGCGCAGTACTCTGTCTACCAGAAATCCTACGCTACCAAGCTCAGACTCCACTACAACTACGCGGGTAACGTCACTCTCTTGTGACTTCGCTCCAAGTAAGATTGTGCTTAAGTCATACACGGGCAATACGTTCCCACGTAAGTTTGCTAAGCCAATCATTTGTGCGGGACCAAGGGGGACAGACACCATAGTCGGTACGCGAATGATTTCGCCCACCGCAAGCATAGGAAAAGTGAAACGCTCCTCGTTGACCATGAAGGACACGAACTGTTGTTCACCACCTGACATTGGCTCAGTTTCGTTTGCGGTCTCGTTATTCGTATTTTCGTTACTCATGAGGCAAGCTCCTCTATTAGACACAAGCGCTATGGATTAGCCGTTTTGCATTTCGTCAGCCACTGAAGCAATTTCTTCAATGGACTTGGCCAACACTTCCATGCCTTTACTTTGCTGGTCTGCTGCGTTAAGTGCCTGCTGACAGTTACTGCTCGCTTGCTCATTTGCCGTTGCAATTTGCTCTAGTCCCCGCTGGGCCTGTGTAACACCCGCGGCAATTTCTTCACCCCGCTCTTTCATTGCCTGGTTATATTGCACAACTTCGTCGATATCAGTCGCAATTTGCTCGACATCTTGCGTAGTTTGCTTCGCTTTCATGACCTCTCTAGATGCACTTTCAGCAACATTAGTTAAGTCTGTTTTTACGCTCATTGTCTGGTCTTGAATGGCTTTGATGAGGTCTTTTATCTGCTCTACATTTTCAGCAGCTTCATCTGCTAGGCTTTGAATATCTGCAGACACGACCGCAAAACCTTTGCCATACTCACCTGCTCGCGCCGCTTCTACTGCGCCGTTTACTGCCAACATGCTGGTTTTCACTGATACGGTGGTAATAGTGTCGATAACCTTGTCTATTTGGCGCGTCATGACTTCCATCTCACTGATAGCACTCACATTTTCTTTGCTAGTTTCAAGGGCCAGATTTATGCCGCTAACCATTCCCTCAATCAGCGCACGGTTTTCTTTAAGTAATCCAGTAATAGCATTGCCTTTCTCTAACGCTACATCACACTGCGCAGAGGCTTTATCAACACCTTCTCTTAACAGGTCGATATTTCCCACGGCTTGGTCGACAGAGCTTGCTGCCTGCTGCGAACCGTTATTCACTTGAGTCAACGCCGTCATTATTTCACTTGATGAGCGATTGATTTCTTCGAGGGTTGCTGACAGCTCTTCAGCTGACGATGCCACCTCTTCTGCGCTCTTGTTAATGTCTGTGCTGTTTTTAAGCTCTTCGGTAATTATTTCTAGTGACTGTGCAGCCTGTTCAGCTTGAGACAAAGCAACACTCTGCTCAGAGACATTAGATGACACTTCCTGGGCAGCGGTTGACTGCTCGTCGGCCGCGCACGAGATTGCTTCTGAACCAGTTTGAATTTCTTTAGCCGCTGCATCCATCGATTTGACTTGTGCCTGTAGTTCACCCGCACCGTCAGCAATGCTCTGCATGTCTGATTTTATGGTGATAAGTTGCTCGGTAACCGCTTGGCCTTTGGTCACTTCCTCAAGCGCCGCTTGCGATGATGATTTAACGGCATCAGAGACACTGTTAGATTGCTGTTGAATACGCTCTATCTGCTTAGCTATATCTGCAGCACTTTTGTCTGACACTTCTGCGAGCGCGCGAACCGTATCGGCGACTACAGCAAATCCCTTTCCGTGCTTACCAGCCCGTCCCGCTTCAATAGCAGCGTTAAGCGCTAGCAAGTTCGTCTGATCGGCAATGCGGGTCACTTGTTTGACAGCTTCGCCGATGTTTGATGCTTGTTGCTCTAACTCGCTCATCATTACTACAGAGCGTGATTGATGCTCAGATGCGGTTTTAACGCTGGTCATCATGGTGCTTAAATCACCGACAACGCGTTCAAGATAGGTTTGAAGCTCGTTGGTTTTGTCCATTGTCGAGCCTGCCAGTTCAAGCTGTGCAACAAGACCACCTGAAATCTGTGTGATAGCCGCTAAGCTTTCTTGGCTGGCACTGCTTGATTCTTCAGCGCCCGCCGCTATTTCGTTAACTGCAGTGGATAACTGATCGGTTGCGCTTGAGGCCTGATTTATACCACTTGCTAATTCAGTCGTGGCGGAAGCAACGCGCTCTGCGGCTTGCTGCTGCCTCGCGAGTGTTCTTGCTTTGCGGCGCTCCTCTTCCGCTTCTTTACGCATCTTTGCATCAACTCGCACTGCTGGTGCGACTGTTTGTTCGGTAGATTTTTTGAGCGCCATAAGTAACCTCGATATGTGAATGGCTGTGAAAACACTATTCAAATATCGTTGAGAACCGGGCGCATTAATGTATTAAACGAAATACGTTTGTATGGAGAGGGGTACGTTGTTTCCGTAGAAACATAATTCAACGGCAAAATGGCGCAAATGTCATAAATGACACTTTTTTACATATCAATATAAAATCAAAAACTTATATACGTGTGTTCTAGAAAGATGATGCTAGCGACTTTGTCAAAGTACAATAGTCTAATGCGCTTCTGAGGATTGAGATTAATTTTTAAAAAAATCACCGAGGAATTAGCAACTTATACTTAGGTATAAGAAAAAAGCGGCTGAACGCCGCTTCACTTTGTACGGTGGATAACGCAGAACTATTGTAAAGCGTTAATTATGGGAACGTTTGCTTCAGGAAAGTCAGAGGCGTTTAGTGACGTTACCTTGACCCACCGCGACTGTTGGCCTTCTTTGCCGTGCGGCTCGCCGGTAAAATCACACACGCGATGAACATCTAGTTTAACTTGCTTGTCGCCGTAATCATGGGTGATCACAATCACAGGCTCGCTGCGGTTCACAATAATCCCAACTTCTTCAGCAAGCTCTCGCTTCAGCGCCTGTAGAACGGTCTCACCGTCTTCTACTTTGCCGCCGGGAAATTCCCATTTTCCGCCCTGATGAACATTGTCAGGGCGAAGAGTAATGAATATTTCATCGCCGCGGGCGATAACGCCCACAGCAACATGTACTACTTTCATTACTTAAGCTTGCCGTGACACTGCTTATACTTTTTACCAGAGCCACAAGGACATGGGTCATTACGGCCCACTTTCGCACCTTCGCGAACTTGCGTACGTACTTTGTCACTTGCCTCTTCTGGCGTTGCGTTCGCTTCTTCGTGCTCGAAGTTCTTTGGCACATCGTCAGCTTGACGACGTTGTTCTTCTACTTTTTGCACGTCTTCTTCAGCTTGTACTTTTACACGCGCAAGAATAGTGATCACTTCAACTTTAAGCGCTTCTAACATTTGTGAGAACAAAGCAAACGACTCACGCTTGTATTCTTGCTTAGGATTTTTCTGCGCATAGCCGCGTAAATGAATACCCTGGCGCAGGTGATCCATTGCCGCCAAATGCTCTTTCCAATGGCTGTCTAGGTTTTGAAGCATTACCGCTTTTTCAAACTGGCGCAGTACCTGCTCGCCCACTACCGCTTCTTTCTGCTTATAAGCATCAACGACTTCGCCAAGAATGCGCTCGCGAAGCTTCTCTTCGTAAAGTTTGTCGTCATTTTCAAGCCAGGTCTTGATTGGCAAGTCTACGGCGAAATCGGCACGCATGCGCTCTTCAAGTCCGCTTACATCCCACATTTCTTCAAGAGACTGTGGCGGAATGTACTCATCGACAACACTTGAAATAACGTCTTCACGAATAGCCGCGATAGTCTCGCTAATATCGCCTTCATCAAGAAGCTCATTGCGCTGCTCGTAGATGACTTTACGCTGGTCGTTGGCCACATCATCGTATTCAAGCAACTGCTTACGAATGTCGAAGTTACGACCTTCTACTTTGCGCTGTGCATTCTCGATGGCTCGAGTTACCCACGGATGCTCAATGGCTTCACCACGCTCCATACCTAAACGCTTCATCATGTTGCCCATTTTTTCAGAGGCAAAGATACGCATAAGTGCGTCGTCTAATGAAAGGTAAAAACGGCTTGAACCCGGGTCACCCTGACGGCCCGAACGACCGCGAAGCTGGTTATCAATACGGCGAGACTCGTGACGCTCTGTACCAATAATGTGTAAACCACCTGAGGCAAGCACAGCGTCATGGCTTTCTTTCCATTCAGCTTTGATCTTCTCGATTTGCGCTTCAGTTGGATTTTCAATCTTCTCTACTTCTGCCTGCCAGTTACCACCTAACACGATATCGGTACCACGACCTGCCATGTTAGTCGCAATCGTAACCGCGCCTGGCTTACCAGCCTGAGCGACGATATCTGCTTCGTGTTCGTGGAACTTAGCGTTAAGCACTTTATGAGGAATTTTCGACTTCTTAAGAATGCGAGAAATGAGTTCTGAATTCTCGATAGACACAGTACCCACAAGCGTAGGTTGACCGCGTTTAACGCACTCTTTAATGTCTTCAACAATGGCTTCGTATTTTTCTTCTGCCGTTAGGTAGATGAGGTCAGCCATATCTTTACGCTGCATAGGACGGTTTGTCGGAATAACTACCGTTTCTAAGCCGTAAATATGGTTAAATTCGAAGGCTTCTGTATCTGCTGTACCTGTCATACCCGCAAGCTTGTTATACAAGCGGAAGTAATTCTGGAAGGTAATTGACGCAAGGGTTTGGTTTTCGTTTTGAATACGAACCCCTTCTTTCGCTTCTACAGCTTGGTGCAGACCTTCAGACCAGCGACGGCCTTCCATCGTACGACCCGTATGCTCGTCAACAATAACGATTTGGTCTTCTTTAACGATGTAGTCTACGTCTTTAGCAAACAACTTGTGTGCACGAAGCGCAGCGTTAATATGATGAAGCAGTGAAATATTACCTGCAGCAAACAGCGACTCGCCTTCAGGTAGCATGCCCTCTTGTTGAAGAATTTCCTCAACGTGAATTTGACCGCGCTCGGTAAGATGAATTTGTTTTGCCTTAAGGTCAATCGTGTAGTCACCATCGCCCTCTTGGCCTTCTTCATCCTCTTTTTCTTGCTGAACAAGTTTAGGAATAATGGTGTTGATGCGGCGATATAGCTCTGAGCTATCTTCGGCCTGACCAGAAATAATAAGTGGTGTACGGGCTTCGTCGATAAGAATTGAGTCAACCTCATCCACTACCGCATAGTTAAGCGGGCGCTGTACGCGGTCTTGTGGGCTAAATGCCATATTGTCACGAAGGTAGTCAAAACCAAATTCGTTGTTCGTACCATAGGTTACGTCAGCTTGATAAGCTTCACGCTTTTGCTGCGGCGACATACCAGGCACGTTACAGCCCACACGCATACCTAGGTAAGTAAATAACTGGTTACTCCACTCAGCATCACGACGAGCAAGGTAATCGTTCACAGTAACAACGTGAACCCCTTTACCTGACAAAGCATTAAGGTAAGTTGGCAAGGTAGCAGTAAGCGTCTTACCTTCACCCGTGCGCATTTCTGAAATTTTACCTTGGTGAAGTACTTGACCACCTAACATCTGAACGTCGAAGTGACGCATGCCGTATACGCGTTTACTTGCTTCACGCACCGTAGCGAAGGCTTCTACAAGAATATCGTCAAGGGTTTCACCCTTTTCAATACGCGCTTTAAATTCGTCTGTCTTAGCCTTTAGCGCCTCATCGGAAAGCTTTTCAAATTCTGCTTCCAGTGCATTGATGGCATCTACGTTTTTGCGTAATTTTTTTAATAGTCGGTCGTTTCTACTACCGAATACTTTTCGAAGGATGCTTGAAAACATTAGCTTTATTATTCCACTACTTGTCGAGGCGCCGCACAATGTGCACAGCTAAATTAAACGTATAAAACACAACGGTAACCACGCTGTGTTTTGCGATGTTCTAAAATTATGCTTCTTCGTTTTAGATGACTTTTAATGAGTAAAGGCACCGTCTACGAGAATTACCTGGCTGCTACCTACGCTACTTTTTGTAGACAAAAGGCAGAGGATCGACTTGTTTTCCGTTTCTTATTACTTCGTAGTGAACATGAACGCCAGTTGAGCGCCCCGTATTGCCCATTTTAGCGATAGGTTGCCCTTTGGTTACCACGTCGCCTATTGAGACAGTAAGGGTGTCGTTATGCCCATAGCGGGTAACAAAACCATCACCGTGATCAATTTCTACAAGTTGGCCATAGCCGTAGCGATCACCAGCCCAGGTCACAATACCTGCGGCAGTTGCCACTACGTTTTCCCCTGCCTTACCAGCGAAATCTAGCCCTTTGTGCATAGTTGGTTCGCCGGTAAACGGGTCGGCCCGCATACCATAATAAGAAGACAACCACCCTGACTCTATCGGACGACCAGATAATTGGCTCTGTTCGTGGATATGGTGACCCCTGACCAAACTTTCAAGCATAGACAACTGTTGAGACTTCAAATCGAGTGATTGCTCTAGTTTGGCTATTTCGTGAAGGACGGGATCGTCTTGAAGGTTGTCCGGTATCGATACCGGTACGAAAGCGTCCAGGTCAGCCGCTGACATACCTAATTCTGTTGCGATTTGCTTACCTTTCTCGTCCAGCAGGGTAGCCTGCGCAGATAACTCTGCGACGTGAGAAAGCAAAGCTTGTAATTTGACCGTTGTTTGCTGTTTTAACGCTTCAACGTCTTTTTGTCGTTCGTTGACTTCAGTCTGTGCCAAACGAACTCGTGCAATATCTTCTGATACCGATTCTGTTGAACGGCTCGACACTAGCATAAAAATAGACGAGAGCACGGTTGCGCTCACAAGCGTACGGACACTAATACTGTGCCTATAGCGTTTATTTTTACCAGCGAGTGTAATTGTTAGTTTCATACCACGAAGAAAATTGCTGTTTCACGCCACTCTTTTCATACCACTTCATACCACGATGAATGTGTTTTTAGCCAAAGGCGATAACCTTCGACCTATCGTTTTTATGTCGCATGGGTGAAATTTATATTAATTATTCGGCTACTGTATCATTTATTTCAGTAAATGCCATACGAAAAAAAGCCGCCCGTAAGGCGGCTTTTTAAAATTCTTACGCTAATGCGGGCTGTGCATAACGAATTGGTGCTGTTTCCTGCGAATCGTAGGTTACGAACTCCCAACACTCTTTTTGCGCAAGTACTGCATTTAATAGCTTGTTATTCAGACCATGGCCTGTTTTGTACGCACGCAATTCACCAATTAGACTATGGCCGCCAAGGTATAAGTCACCGATAGCATCCAAAATCTTATGCTTTAAGAACTCATCGTCATAGCGCAACCCTTCAGGGTTGAGTACGCGGAATTCGTCCAACGCCACTGCGTTTTCCATGCTGCCACCCAACGCTAGGTTGTTAGCATTCATGTACTCTAAGTCGCGCATAAAACCAAAAGTTCGTGCACGGCTAACTTCGCTTACATATGAGCATGAATCAAAATCCATCACCATATGCTGACGAGTTTGACTGATCACAGGATGATCAAAGTCAATTTGGAAATCAACGCGGAAACCGTCATAAGGCACTAATTCGGCCCACTTATCGCCATCTTCTACACGAACTGGCTTTTTAATACGAATAAATTGCTTAGGCGCGTTTAGCTCTTCGATACCGGCAGATTGAAGCAAGAATACGAACGGGCTAGCACTTCCGTCCATAATTGGCAGCTCGTTACTGTCTACTTCAACAATAATATTGTCGATACCTAAACCTGCAAGCGCAGACGCTAAGTGTTCTACCGTTTGGATAGTCACACCGTCTTCGTTATTCAGGCACGTACACAGCATGGTATTACCTACCGCGTTCGCACGCGAAGGTATGTCAACATGTGGTTCAAGGTCAACACGCCTAAACACGATACCCGTGTTTGCTGGCGCAGGTCGGAGAGTCATTGTGACCTTTTCCCCTTTATGAAGCCCAATTCCGGTCTCTTGTACCGATTGCTTGATTGTACGTTGTCTAATCATCTGCTTAAGCTTTTACCTATTAAAAAAAGCGGGCGCGAATTATAGTGAGTTATTACTCACATGTCAAAAAACACCCGTTCTGACGGATTTAACTCTGTCAGATTACGTATTTAATCAACCTATCCACGCGAAATTTTTCACGTTGTGTAAATACACCTTACTAGGTGAGACATCACAAACGCGAAATAATTCCCTTCCGTTTCAGGCAGCTAAATTAGTCTGCCTGCTTACGAAGAAACGCAGGAATATCTAAATATTCCAAATCATTTTCTGGCTGTGCACTGTCGTCGGCCTTCAGCGCCTGATTGCCCTCTGTACCGCCTACTGCAGAACGTGGTTCACTTGATTGCGTGTTACCGTATTCTTTTGCAGGCTGTGTTAGACGAGAGCCTTCAGAGCTTACTAGCGAAATGTCAGGCTTGCGCTCTGCGCCAATACCGGTTGCAACAACCGTAACGCGAAGCTCGTCTGTCATTTCCATATCGATCACTGTACCCACAACCACTGTGGCATTCTCTGAGGCAAACGCTTTAACGGCGTTACCAACAGTCTCAAACTCGTCGATGGCGAAATCTGGACCCGCAGTGATATTTACAAGAATACCGCGCGCGCCTGACAAGTCGATATCTTCAAGAAGCGGACTGGCAATCGCGGCTTCAGCAGCTTCTTCAGCACGGTCTGGACCGCTTGCAGCGCCACTACCCATCATCGCTTTACCCATCTCAGACATAACGGTACGTACGTCTGCGAAGTCAACGTTGATTAGACCAGGACGGGTAATCAGTTCAGCAATACCTTGAACTGCACCGCGTAATACGTCATTTGCAGCGCTAAACGCTTGAAGAAGCGGCGTGCCTGGACCCATTACTTTAAGTAGTTTTTCGTTTGGAATGGTAATTAGCGAGTCAACGTTGTTAGACAACTCAACAATGCCCTGTTCCGCAAACGAGGTGCGTTTTTTACCTTCAAATGGGAATGGCTTGGTAACTACCGCTACCGTAAGAATGCCCATTTCACGAGCAATTTTTGCCACTTCTGGCGCTGCGCCCGTTCCTGTACCACCGCCCATACCGGCAGTAATGAAAACCATGTCTGCACCGTCTAGCGCCTGACGAATGGTTTCTCTGTCTTCTTGTGCTGCTTCTCGACCAATGTTCGGATCAGCACCCGCACCTAACCCTTTTGTTACACTTGAGCCAATTTGAAGTGTAACGTCTGCACTTGAGCTGCGAAGCACCTGCGCATCGGTGTTAACTGCAATAAATTCTACGCCTTCAATGCTTTGAGACACCATGTGCTCAACGGCATTGCCGCCGCCACCACCGACACCGATGACTTTGATTACGGCTTCTTCGCCGTGACTATCCATTAATTCGAACATACTTACTCTCCGGTTGTACGTCTTTTAAACACTACGCCAGGTCATTCCCTTAGGCTAATTGCTTCCTGCTAGCCTTGATGCCGTAGCTATAGCGCCCCCAAAATAAAATTAAAATTCACCTTTAAACCAGCTTTGCACTCGATGAAATAAGCTTTCACCGGTCTTCTGCGTACTGGACTTCTTATTGTCAGATTGTACTTTGCCATATTGCAGCAGTCCTACGACTGTCGCAAATCCAGCGTCATCAACATATTCGGACAAGCCTTTTACGTTGATGGGTTTGCCCACGCGCACGGGCATCTGGAAAAGTTCTTCGGCAAATTCCACGGCACCTTCCATCTTAGCGGTACCGCCTGTAAGCACAAGGCCTGCAGCGATTTGCTCTTCCAGACCGCTGGCACGAATTTCATCATGTACCAGCTCAAAAAGCTCTTGATAACGAGGTTCAATCACCTCAGCTAACGTATGACGAGACATCACTCTAGCTGGGCGTCCGCCCACACTAGGCACTTCAATGCTGTCTTCCATACTCACCATATCCTTCAATGCACAGGCGTAATTCACCTTAATTTCTTCTGCATTGCTAATAGGTGTTCTAAATATTTTAGCGATGTCGCTGGTAATTTGATTACCCGCAACCGGTATTACCGCCGTGTGGCGAATAGCGCCATCGGTGTAGATAACCATATCCATAGTACCACCGCCGATATCAACCACACACACGCCAAGCTCGCGCTCGTCGTCAGTCAGTACCGCATAACTTGATGCCAACGCTGAAAAGATCAGCTGATCGGCATTAAGTTCACAACGCTCAACACATTTCACCATATTTTTCGCCATATCGTCGGCACAGGTTATAATGTGAGCATCCGCTTCCATTCTTACTCCCGACATGCCAATAGGGTTCTTAATCCCTTCCTGCACATCAATAGTAAATTCTTGTGGTAACACGTGTAGTAGACGACGTTCCGCTGCAATTGGCACACTGCGCGCTGCATGAATAACGTTATCTACGTCTTCTTGTGTTACTTCCTGATTGTTAATCGGTACCATGCCATTTTCATTTTGGCACTTGACGTGTCGTCCCGAGATAGACATAAAAACTGAAGACACACGGCAATCTGCCATTAGCTCCATCTCGTTTACAGCACGCTGGACCGATTTCACCACCAGGTTCAAATCGTTAACGCCGCCCTTATCCATGCCTTTCGATGCATGGGTGCCCACGCCAACAATACTGATTTGATCATCTTCTAGTAATTCACCCACAACAGCTTTTACTTGGCTGGTGCCGATATCTAGTCCTACAATCAAATTGCGTTCAGCAGGTTTTGACATGGTTTCCTTAACTCTCTTCATCTGTGGCGCTGTCGTCTTTCCATCCGACTGCTACGCCCGTGTCATAGCGAAGGTCGACGTATTTCACCGCCTTCTCTTGTTGCGCCAGAAGTGGATAAACATCAATAAAGCGTTGTAGCCTATCGATAAACTCCTGACGTCCTAAATTCAATTTAATGCCGTTTTTCAACTGCACTTGCCATGCAAATCGCTCGCTTAAGGACAGCTCGTCTAACGTCATATCCGTCGTAGCAATCAACGCGTGCATGGCGTTGTAGCCTTCAAGGGCGGTTTTTTCGCTGCCACCCGGGCCGTAAAGGCGCGGTAGATCTAACTTCACGCCTTCGTCGTTAAACGTATCGCCATAAGGATTTAACAACAAATCTTCATTCCATTGCGCAACCGGCTGCTGCTCAACCAAATAAATTTTTAACGTATTTGGCCACTTCTTTCTTACTGACGCGCGATAAACCCAAGGCTGCGCTTCAACAAGCTCAAATACTTCGTTGACGTCAAGCGCGAAAAAACTTCCAGGCTGCGCCTTGCGTATTAACCGCTCTAGCTTGGTAATATCGATGTGCTGATAATCACCAGAAAAATCGATAACCTGTACCGGCATTTGCTGTTCATCCTGCAAATACTGGTTTGCTTTAAGCCCACCAAACACTAATCCAGCAATAACAAACAGTAAGAAAGCGACGCCGCCCCACACTGCCGTTTTACTTTTGCCGCTCTTTGCAGAAGCGGGCTTACCTTGATTAGTATTGGTATCTGCCACGTTTACGCCTTGTTTGCAACGTCATCAAAACTGGTAGAAAGAATACTTAATACCAGTTCATCAAAAGTTAATCCTGCAACTTTGGCTGCCTTAGGCACCAAACTTTTTTCTGTCATGCCAGGCACTGTGTTCGCCTCTAGCAAATAAAACTGCCTTTGGTTGTCCTGCATAACGTCAATTCTACCCCAGCCGCTGCCAGAAATAGCATCAAAAGCACGGGATGCTAGTTTTGCTAGCTGTGCTTCTTGCTCTTCAGACAAGCCGCTTGGGCAATAGTATTCTGTTGTATTATCCTGATATTTCGCAGCATAATCATAGAATGTATGTGGAGTAGACATGCGAATAGACGGCAACGCCTGTCCCTGCAATACAGAAACAGTGAATTCGGGGCCATCTATATACTGCTCTAACAGGACTTGATTATCGTATTTAAAGGCGTCCTGAATGGCAGTTTCGAGCTGTTTAGCGCTTGTCACTCTCGCCATGCCAATACTCGACCCTTCTCTGGCCGGTTTCACCATGACTTCATTCCCCAATTTATCCATTATAGCGCTGCACTTACCAGCTTCAAAGTGCCTTTTATCAGCAATTTCATATTTTGCAGTGGGTAAGCCTAAACTTTGCCACACTTGCTTAGTATGAATTTTGTCCATTGCCAGCGCAGAACCTAAAACTCGGCTTCCCGTGTAGGGGATTTTTAGGAACTGAAGGGCTCCTTGCATAGAGCCATCTTCACCACCGCGACCGTGCAGCATAATGAGCGCTCTATCGACGTTAAGGTCGATAAGGTCGGTCAGAGGTCGCTCTGCTGGGTCAAACGCAAACGCATCTACGCCTTGTCGTAACAATGCATTTAACACCGCATTGCCCGAATTAAGCGATACTTCCCGTTCAGCAGAGTCACCGCCGAGCAGCACAGCTACTTTGCCATACTCGTTCGGCGAGTGGGTTTTCTGTGAGTGAATACTTACTGAAGGTGTAAACATCTTATTCCCCTTCCTTTGCAAGTGTGATCGGCTCTAGCGCGTGACGAGCTAAGAGCTTAGCAATTTGTCCGATGTTGCCCGCCCCTTGGGTCATAACGATGTCGCCATCTTGCATGATATTCGCCAAAATAGCTGGCAAGGCGTCTTTGTCACCTACGTACACAGGCTCTATTTGTCCGCGCTGACGAATGGAGCGGCATAGCGCTTTACTGTCAGCCCCTTCAATAGGTTGTTCACTGGCGGCATATACATCCAGAAGTAAAAGAGCATCAACGCTCGACAGTACTTCAACAAAATCTTCGTAAAGGTCGCGGGTGCGCGTAAAGCGATGTGGTTGATAAACCATAACCAAGCGTTTATCAGGCCAGTTTGCACGGGCCGCAGCAATAGTTGCCCTTACTTCCGTTGGATGGTGACCATAGTCATCCACCAAACACACCTCGCCTTTGCTGGTATTAAACGTACCTAATTGCTCAAATCGACGGCCAATACCACCAAAGCTGGCTAATGCACGAATAATGGCTTCATCATCTACACCTTCGTCGGTTGCCACTGCGATAGCAGCAAGGGCGTTAAGCACATTGTGGTTACCGGTGAGGTTCAACGTTATATCTAACGGTTCGCGTTCTGGGCGAATAACCGTAAAATTCGCTTTACCAAATGACAGAGAAACATTTTCTGCGCGATAGTCATTATGTGATTCAAAACCATAGGTAAGAATGCTTCGACCTATACGATGGCGAATTTCTTGAATATTTGCATCGTCACCGCACACGATGGCCTGCCCGTAAAAGGGTAGGTTCGACAAGAAATCAACAAAGGTATCTTTCACCTTTGAGAAGTCGCCACCATAAGTATCCATATGGTCGGCTTCAATATTGGTCACCACAGAAACCATCGGCTGCAAGTGAAGGAAGGACGCGTCGCTCTCGTCAGCCTCTGCGATTAGATAACGGCTTTTACCCAAACGCGCATTCGTACCAGCACTATTAAGCAAACCGCCGATAACAAACGTAGGGTCATACTCCGCTTCTGCGAAAATCGTTGAAATTAAACTGGTTGTAGTCGTTTTGCCGTGGGTACCCGCCACCGCAATACCGTGGCGGAATCGCATCAATTCTGCCAGCATTTCTGCACGGCGAATAATCGGAATGCGCTTTTCACGAGCCACGATAATCTCTGGGTTTTGCTCGTTGATGGCGCTAGACACCACAATAACGTCCATGCCTTCAACATTTTCCGCACGGTGGCCTATTTTCACATCAGCACCTAATTCGCTTAGCCGCTGTGTCATTGGCCCTTCTTGAATGTCAGAGCCAGCAATAGCATAACCTTCGTTTAATAATACTTCGGCAATACCACCCATACCGGCACCGCCGATACCAATAAAGAATATATTTTTAACCCTGCGCATTTGCGGGCTTTCAAATGGGGTTTTAAAAACCATTAGTCCCCTACTCCTACCACGCTTTTAACGTGGCTTACTACATTTTCCGTGGCATGAGTGCTTGCACATGTTTTCGCAACAGCACCCATCTTTAAGCAGCCTTCAGGGTGTTGTAACCACTGACGCACCGCCTGCCCTAAATTTTCTTTTAATACAGATTGAGCAATCATCAGTGCCGCATTTTGCTTAACTAACGACTGCGCATTTTTTGTTTGGTGATCGTCTACCGCAAAAGGTAGCGGTACGAAAATCGCCGCGCGTCCGGCAGCTGCAACTTCACTTACCGTAAGCGCACCAGCTCTACAGACAACAAAGTCTGCCCATTCATAAGCTGCGGCCATGTCATCGATAAAGTCGCTGACATCGATTTTCGACATATCTGCGCCCACCGACGTGTAGGCTTTGATGACACCTTCACTGTTACCTTTACCGCACTGGTGTTTTATTGATAAACCTTCTAGCACACCGCATGTTTCTGGGACGGTTTCATTGAGAATTTGCGCGCCTAAACTGCCGCCTACGACAAGCATATTCAGGCTATCCGTTCGCTCACTGCTGTTTTCAAGAGTGGCTTCGCCATTACTCGCGTTAATGTCTACAGATTTGGGCATTACCTGCCAAATTTCATCACGGACAGGATTGCCAACAGTATGCACCTTAGCCCTTACACCTGAAAATTGTTCTTTAGCATCGTTAAAGCCAAGCAATACGCGGCTTGCGATTTTACTAAGCAGCTTATTGGTCATGCCCGCAGCAGCATTTTGCTCATGCACTATCACAGGAATACCTAAGCTTTTTGCGGCAACGCCGCCTGGGCCGCTGGCATAGCCGCCAAACCCAATAACGATGTCAGGCTGTAGGCGTCTTATAATTCGTCTTGCTGAAAACAAGCTTTTTACTAAAGCAACAGCACCTTGAAGACGTGCCGTAACACCTTTGCCACGAAGCCCTTTTACCGGAATAAAGTGAATAGGTATGTCGTGCTTAGGCACAACTTGCGCTTCCATTCGCTCGGCGGTGCCTAGCCAATGAATGTCCCAGCCTTCCTTTCGAAGCGCGTTTGCCACTGCAAGGCCTGGGAAAACATGCCCGCCTGTACCGCCAGCCATAATTAAGCAACGCTTAGCCATTATCTGCCTCCTGCGCTACCCGCGCGAGTATGGCTTTAATGCCAGCTTTGCCTTCATCTTCCGCACTTGATGTTTTAGTGGGTTTAGCTTCAACCGTCGCTGTAGAAAAGTCAGCTTCGTCGCTCTTGTCCTCTGCACTCGCCCCACTTTCAGCATGTGCCGCTTTAGATTGCGACGCGTTAGTAGGAATAGGCTTTTTACGGCGGGCTTTGCTTTTACCGGACTTGCTATCGCCTCGACCAATCGCCTGTACGCCATCAACCCGTAATTCAAAATCGATACGAAGTAATATGGCTACCGCTACTGACATAATGATAAGTGACGAACCGCCGTAACTAACTAACGGCAGTGTTAACCCTTTGGTTGGCAGGATACCCGCGCTTGCACCAATATTTACCGCCGTCTGGAAACTGAACCAAATGCCTATGCTGTAAGCCATGTAACCATCAAACGCTCGCCCTTTTTCAAGTGCCTTATTTCCAATACTTAGTGCACGTAATACCATCCATAAAATAAGGCCAAGTACGGCAAGCACGCCAACAAATCCGAGCTCTTCAGCTAAAATAGCCATAACAAAGTCAGTGTGTGCTTCGGGTAAGAATTCCAATTTTTGTAAGCTATTGCCCAGGCCTTGCCCAAACCAGTTACCGCGGCCATAGGCCATTAAAGACTGGGTAAGCTGATAACCAGCACCAAATGGATCGGCCCAAGGATCTAAAAAGGAGGTAACCCGTTTCATTCGGTATTCTTCAAACACAATAAGCGCGACAACCGCCAATATGCCCGCAAACACCAATGCAAAGAACTGCCAAAGTCGTGCACCTGCTAAAAACAACAGGCCAATTGTGGTGGCAAACATCACGACTACTGTACCTAAGTCGGGCTGAAGCAAAAGCAACATTGCAAGTGCAAAGAACACCACAAGGGGCTTTATGAAGCCTTTTAGATTCTCGGTAACTTCTTCGTATCGGCGTACTAGATACCCTGCCAGATAAGCGAAAAAGTAGAGTTTAGCGGGTTCAGCGGCTTGCACCGTAATAGGACCGATGACTAACCAACGGGTACTGCCGTTCACCGTTCGACCAACAAGCAATACTGCTACGAGCAGCGCAATCGCCGCGAGTAACAGGTACGGGTTAGTGGTACGCCAAAACTGCATCGGCAGTTGAAGGGTTATCATTGCAGCCGTCAAGGCACACGCAATATAAATACCGTGGCGAATAGCAAAATAGAAGGGATTGTCGTGCAGCCTATCGGCCACCGGCATCGACGCCGAGGTGACGATAATAATGCCAATACTCATTAGCGCGAGCGCAATTAAGATAAGCGTCACGTCATATGGGTGCGTTGCCGAAGGCTGTCCGTCGTGCTTCGCGGCAAATAACGCGCTAAGTTTGGTAGAGGCAGTCATCATGATGAGACCTCCACAGCGTCGTCGTTCTTACTGTGTAAATTATGTAGGTCGTGTACATCTTGTTTAAACACATCACCGCGATGCATATAGTTTTTAAACATATCTAAACTTGCACACGCAGGCGAAAGCAATACCACATCACCAGGGGCTGCAAGCCTCGTTGCTGCTTTCACGGCGTCTTTCATGGTTGCCACACGAGTAGTATGCGCAAAACTCTTTTCAAACAGGTGTGCATCTTTGCCCAATGCAAACACGTGCGATACATATTTAATTAAATAAGGCGAGAGGCTGGCTATATCAGCACCTTTAGCGTCACCACCTGCAATAAGAATTAGCTTCCCTTGTATAGTCGGGGCTAACCCTTCAAGGGCCGCGACGGTGGCACCAATGTTGGTTGCTTTAGAATCGTCGATATAGCGGATGTCATTTACACGAGCTATTTCCACACAGCGATGTGGTGCAGATTTAAAACTGTATAAGTGTTTAACCGCGAGATCTGGCGAAACACCTAGCTGAAGGCAAATACCCAATGCAGCCATGATGTTTAGTACGTTATGCATGCCCGCTAAATGGATATCGCTAAGGGCAATGAGCTTTTCGCCATTAAACGTAATGTATAGACTTTGTTCATCGCCAAGCGTACTTCCGTCACCGCCAAAAAACGCAATCGCAAACCCTGTGGTCGACTCTCCCAGTCCATATTCAACGATGGTTTTTGACGCTAGCGCGTCGGCATTAGATACGCCATCAGATACTGCATTAGAGACGGCATTTGATGCAGCATTCCCCTTAGCATCAGCAATAAGCTGCTCGTCTGGCGCAACAAACTCACCGTCTCGCCATACAATCGCAGATTTCGCATTATCAAAAATGCGATGCTTGGCATCGATATAGGCTTCAAGGGTACCGTGACGGTCTAGGTGATCATCGGAAATATTAAGCACTGTGGCTGCTTCAAGTTCTAGGCTAGACGTAGTTTCAAGCTGAAAACTTGATAGCTCCATCACCACTACATCTGCATCACTTTGAAGCGCTTCAAGCACAGGGCGACCTACGTTGCCCGCTTCAATACTTTTTACACCACAGCTTTTAAGCAGATGGTTCACTAATAAAGTAACTGTGGTTTTACCGTTAGAGCCGGTTATACCTACTACGCGTTTTGCTGGCGTAGCGCCGTTTTTGGTGGCATTTAAACGGGCGAACAACTCAACATCGCCGATTACTTCAACGCCACACTTCTGCGCTAAAGCTACTTGTTCAATGTTCAGAGCAAGCCCCGGGCTTAACACCAAGGTGTCTACACCAACAAAGTAATCTTCGCTTAGGGCAGTGCAAGAGACCTTCTCTGCCATAAACGCTTGCATGTCAGTATCAAGAGCAGAATCAGGGTCGGTAACTAGAGTAAAATTAGCACGGGTATCAAACGCTTTAACCGTTGCCTGCTTTTGCAACAAAAAGCGCACGCAAGCCTGACCTGTAACACCTAGGCCACCGACTACATAACTATGCTCACGTACGTTATACGACATTACGATTTATCTCTTTACCACTTATCTAAGTTTAAGGGTAGCTAAACCCACTAAAACCAAAATGATTGAAATGATCCAAAAACGCACTATTACGCGCGGCTCTGGCCAGCCCTTCAATTCATAGTGATGGTGAATAGGCGCCATACGAAAAATACGCTGGCCACGCAATTTGTAAGAACCTACCTGAAGGATGACCGACAGGGTTTCCATAACAAAAACACCACCCATGATGATTAACACGAGTTCTTGGCGCACTAATACAGCTAACACACCTAGTGTGCCGCCTAGCGCTAGTGAGCCAACGTCACCCATAAATACTTGTGCCGGATACGTGTTAAACCATAAAAAGCCTAAGCCTGCACCGACCATGGCGGTACACACAATCACCAGTTCACTGGTGAGCGGAATATGAGGAATATTCAGGTATTCAGCAAAGTTCGCATTACCTGTCACATAGGCGAAAATGGCAAATGCGCCTGCCACCAATATAGTGGGCACAATGGCAAGTCCATCCAATCCATCGGTAAGGTTCACCGCGTTACTTGTGCCTACAATGGCAAAGTAGGTAATAATGATGAAGAACGCACCTAACTGCGGGAACACTTCTTTGAAGAAAGGCACCAGTAGTGAGGTTTCAGCGCTTATTGTTGCACTGCTGTATAGATAGAATGCGACGCCTAACGCAACCACAGATTGCCAGAAATATTTCCAACGGGCGATAAGCCCCTTCGAATCTTTGCGGATCACTTTTCTGTAGTCGTCAACAAACCCAATAATACCGTAAGCCACAACCACGGTAAGGGTTACCAACACATAACGGTTAGTCAGGTCAGCCCAAAGCAGGCCGCTTACTACAATTGCTGCGAGTATAAGTAACCCGCCCATAGTGGGTGTGCCTGATTTTGACAAATGGCTTTGCGGGCCATCGTCTCGTACAGTTTGACCAATTTGCATACGCTGCAAATAACGAATCATCTTAGGGCCAATAAGAATGGCAATAAGTAATGCGGTCAGCGTGCTTAAAATTGCACGAAGGGTAAGGTATGAAAATACGTTAAACCCTGAATCGAATTGTGTCAGCCAGTCGGCTAGCCAAATTAACATGCTATTCGCTCCCGACGGCTATCGTGCTTTCCCAGCGCAGAGGCCTCTACCGCCTCTACCACACGTTCCATTCTGGAACTGCGTGAACCTTTAACTAAAATTGAAATATCGCGCTGCTGCACTAACAAATCACTCTCCATTGCGGCCAACAAACTTTCAACATCGCTGAAATGGCCACCATTTTCATTAAACACAGCACTGGCTGATTGACTCAAAACACCCATGGTATACAGGTAATTAATTCCTTTTTGTTTAGCGTATTCCCCCACCTGCTCGTGGTAAAAACGCGCTTTTTCACCCAACTCTTTCATGTCGCCTAGAACAAGAACGCGGATACCTGAAAAGCTACTTAGCGTATCAATTGCCGCATTTACAGATGCCACGTTGGCGTTGTAGGTGTCATCTAACAGGCGAACCTGTTCGGTAAGCTGCTTTACATTCAAGCGGCCGCTAACTTGCTTCATGGCAAGTAAGCCGTCGCGCACGTTTTCTAGTGTGGCGCCAACTTGCAGTGTTAATGCCGCAGCGACAAGGGCATTCCCCACGTTGTGAACGCCAGGAATAGTAAGCTGAATAGACATATCTCCTTGCGGGCAAACCAAGTGGAATGCGGCGCACCCATCTAGCCCAATGGTGATATCTTCTGCTCTAAAATTAGCATCGTTTTTCTGCTGGGGCGAAAACGTTAACGTTTTGGTCTGTTTAAGTTTGCCTTGCCAAAATTCAGAAAACTGGCTATCAACATTGACTACCGCCACGCCGTCACTGCCTAAGCCTTTAAAAATTTCACTTTTGGCGCGCGCTACACCTAGCAAACTTCCAAAGCCTTCTAGGTGAGAAGCGGCGGCGTTTACGATAGTCGCGACGTCCGGCTTAACAAGGTTCGTGGTATAGGCGATTTCACCAATGTGATTTGCGCCTAACTCCATCACTGCATATTCATGCTGAGGTTCAAGGCGTAGAAGGGTTAGCGGCACACCGATATCATTATTGAAGTTACCGTTTGTGGCTAATACATTGCCTCTTCGCTCCAAAATAGCGGCACACATTTCCTTTACGGTGGTTTTGCCACTGCTTCCGGTAATCGCAATCGTTTTGGGTGCCACATAAGCTTTTACTGCCGCACCTAATAGACCAAGTGCTTCTTTGGTATCTTCAACCATGATGACAGGTAACGAGGTTGCTACGTCTTCACTGGCAATAACCGCACTTGCTCCCGCTTTCTCCGCCGTTGAAATAAAATCATGGCCGTTAAAATTCGGACCTTTCAAGGCCAAGTAAACTGCGCCATCTTCTAGGGTGCGGGTATCGGTACTTACTGCAGACACTTCAACGTCAGCAGCGCCTTTCAATAATTTTCCATTAACCTTTTCGGCTATCCATGACAGCGTTGTTGTTATCATTTGCTGTACTCCTGTTGCAGTCGCGCCACAACTGCACGTTCGTTATAGTTAGTCTTTTTGTCACCGATAATTTGGTAATCTTCATGGCCTTTTCCGGCCACGATGATGATGTCGCTTTCATGCGCATGCTCAAGGCAATGACGAATAGCTTGCTCGCGATCGGGAATAGACACTGCCAGCTCACGGTTTTTCAAACCCGCAATGATATCCTCGGCGATAGATTCAGGGCTTTCACTGCGGCTGTTATCTGTGGTGATCACAATAGCGTCAGCACCAACCTCGGCAGCCTGCCCCATTAACGGTCGCTTGCCTTTGTCTCTGTCCCCGCCACAGCCAAACACACACCACACTTTGCCCGTTGTATGGAATTTGGCGCTTAACAGCACTTTCTCCAGAGCGTCTGGTGTATGCGCGTAGTCCACCACCAAGTTAGCGGCACCCGTTACAGAGAAAACTTCCATTCGCCCGGGTACAGGCGTGATCGCATTTACCGCGTTAACCACGTCATCAAAACGCTCACCTTCAGCGAGTAACGTACCTATAGCACTCAATACATTACTGATATTGAACTTTCCGAATAGTGGCAGCGAAATAGCAGCGCTTCCCCACGAACTCACCAGTTCAAAGCTACATCCACCTGCATGATAAGAAGCATTTGTGGCGAAACAATGGCGACTTTGAGGATTGTTATGCTCTCGCAAGTATTCACTTTCACCGCTTCCATCCAGACCACTTTCGTCTATACCTGTCCAGATGCGTGTAATCGACTTATCTGCTGCACCATCCCACTTCTTACTTTCATCATCATTAGCGTTTAATACCACAGCCTTTAAACCTGGCTGCTGAAGCAGCAAGCGCTTGGCTTTGCCGTACTCTTCCATGGTGCCGTGGTAATCGAGATGATCTCGAGTAAGGTTGGTGAAAACAGCGATATCGGTTTTTACTGTACCAAGCCGACCTTGAACCAATGCGTGAGAACTTGCTTCGAAGGCCGTATGGCGCACTTCACTTTGCACAAAGTCTGCCAACAAATACTGCATACGTATGGCATCGGGCGTAGTGTTTGCTGCCGGCGTGTTCGACCACTGGGTTTCATCGCCTTCAAACACACTGCTCCCTAAAGTTCCGATGCTTGCACTACGTGTACCTAACGCATCCTTAAGCTGGGTAAGTAATTGAACTGTAGAGGTTTTTCCGTTTGTCCCTGTCACTGCTACCGTCGTCATTTTCTGAGCAGGGTAGTCGTAAAATGCAGCAGCTAATGCAGAGAGCATTTGTGGTAATTCATACAGCGAGATAATGACGCTGTGGTCACGCATTTCCATCTGACCATGGGCACTACTGTCTTCAGTTTGCGCCAGAATTACACGGGCCCCTAAACTTATTGCCTGGGGTATAAAATCTCGACCATCACGTTCGTGGCCCTTAATTGCCAAGAACGCTAAGCGTGTATTTACTTCTCGGCTGTCTAGCGTTAAACCTTCAACGCGGATATCTGGGGCGTCTACACCAAATTTCGCCAATAAAGCTTTTATACTTTGAATAAAGGCACTAACTACCACTTTGACCTCCTTTCAATAAGCGGCTAGATGTAACCTGCTTGTCATCGGGCGTAACGTTTAACATGTGCAGTGCGCCCCCCATAATTGATGAAAAGACAGGTGCAGCGGTATCCCCCGCGTGATACAAATCACCGCCAGGTTCGTTGATCAATACAATTGTCACTAATCTTGGGTCAGACACAGGTGCGATACCGGCGAAAATGTTGACGTACTCTTCGCCGTACCCGCCGGCCACCGCTTTTCGGCTTGTTCCTGTTTTCCCAGCAACGCGATAACCTGGTACCGACGCTTTTGTTGCTGTGCCGCCACGCTGGGTTACGCTTTCCATCATTTGAACAATAGCGTTAGCGTTTTCTTCGCTGATCACCCGCTCAGATTGAGCCTGCCATGAAGGTTGCTCTGGCGACTTGATGACATTAAGCGGTGTTTTAATACCGCCGTTCGCCAACGTTGCGTAAAGACGCCCCAACTGTGCAGTGGTAACCGAAATGCCGTATCCAAATGACAGCGTGGCTAGCTCAAATTCAGACCAGCGGCTGCGCTCATGAAAGATACCGCTACTCTCACCCGCCATATTAAGCCCGGTATCGCTCATTAAGCCCATATTGTAATAGGTATCCAGCAGGAACTGTTTAGGCACAGAAAGCGCCAGCTTCGACGTCCCCATATTTGAGGAATGCTGAATAATTTCTTCTAGCGTTAGTTCGCCGTAGTTGCGCGAATCTTTTACTAGGCTGCCGCCTAATCGCATCCATCCTGGATGAGTGTTTACTGAGTCTTCAGGCTCCACTTCACCGAACTCTAATGCAGTAAGGACGGCCAGCGGTTTTAGCGCCGAGCCTGGTTCGAACGCATCGGTAATAACCCTGTTACGCATTCTGTGCGCAGAAATATCGCTTCTGTCATTCGGATTGAACGACGGTGCATTCACCATGGCTAACACATCACCGCTTTTTACATCGATGACAATGGCGGAAGCCGAGCTTGATTGGTAATAAATCATGGCTTCTTTAATTTCTTTATAAGCAAGTGCTTGAATACGCTGATCGATGGTCAGCTGCAGGTCACCGGCTTTTTCACCAGACTTTGTTTCCAAGATCTCTACCTGACGGCCTTTCGCATCGCGGCGAATTTTACGAGAACCCGGCGTGCCCGTTAGCCACTCGTTATACATGCGCTCCAAGCCTTCAACGCCCGTGTCGTCAACATCGGTTACGCCGATTAACTGCGCTGAAACTTCACCTGTAGGATAGTAGCGGCGGCTTTCACGGCGAAGATAAATGCCTGGAATATCAAGTTTATCAACGTACTCTGCCATGGCAGGCGACACCTGACGCTGCAAGTAAACAAAGCGGCGTTTGGGGTTTGCCACTTTTTCTTTGAGTTCATTGACGTCTTGGCGCAGTACATCTGCCAGCGCTTCCCAACGGCGTTCTTCCTCGAAGCCGTTGTTTTCATGGATAACCTTCGGGTCTGCGTAGATGGCCCGAACAGGCACACTCACCGCCAGCTCAACACCATTTCTATCGGTAATGAGCCCGCGATAGGTTGGCATGTCACGGGTTCTTAGTGTGCGGTTGTCGCCCTGTTGAATTAGCTCGTCTGGCTCAATAACTTGAATATAGGCTGCACGGGCGGCTAGCACGCTGAAAACTAGCATAATAACAACAAGCACAACGACAAAGCGCCAGTGCACTAGGCTTGGCGTTACATTTTGTTTTGCACCGGTTTTTTTACGTTGGCGAGAAAGTGCTGTTGTACTCATTTTAACTTCACCACTACTTCATCGTCTGCGGTTGGACGGTACATTTCTAACTGTTTTTCAACCAGGTTTTCTATCCGGTTATGCTCGGTCAACGCGCGTTGCTCAAGCACGAGGTTACGCCACTCGACATCAAGCTCATCTTTCTCTTGCATAAGGTCTTCAAGGGCAATGACCTGCTGTCTGTTGTGATGACTGCTTAGTGTCACTGCCATGGCACTTGTGATAACCATTAAATACAACAAAACCCGCAACTTGTTGCGGGTCAAATCTGAAACAATTATTAGCAGTAATTTAAAATTAGTGCTGGCCTTGTCTGGCGAGGCTTTGGTCATAACTTTTCTGCCACACGTAATACCGAACTGCGAGAGCGAACGTTGTTCGCAATCTCCTGTTCTGAAGGTTTTATCGCTTTGCCCAAGGCTTTTAACACTTTATCTGCATCTATTTCAGCCTGAGTAATCGGTAAGTTGTGCGGTACTGATTTCCCTTTACTTTGATCCTTAATGAAGCGTTTTACTAAACGGTCTTCAAGAGAGTGAAACGAAATAACGGCAAGACGTCCTTCTTTCGCCAACACCTGTGTCGCGGCTTTAAGGCCAACACGAAGTTGCTCAAGTTCCGCATTGATATAAATGCGAATGCCTTGGAATGCACGGGTTGCCGGATGTTTAAACTTATCCTTTACAGGAACCGCTTCGTCGATAATTTT
>NZ_BJKJ01000027.1:0-53827 GCF_006538305.1 Alteromonas sp. KUL17 | reverse complement strand
GAACGTTCAAGACATAAATCACTGAACTAGGAATAGCCGCGAAATCGAAAAAGCATAAATGGTCGGTGAGACAGGATTTGAACCTGCGACCCCTTGTACCCAAAACAAGTGCGCTACCAAGCTGCGCCACTCACCGACAGGAATGCTTACTCTAAGCTTTTGATAAAGCTTGAAAATATGGTGCGGAAGGAGAGACTTGAACTCTCACGCCGTGAAGCACTGGAACCTAAATCCAGCGTGTCTACCAATTCCACCACTTCCGCAAAAAAGTGGGGTGGACGATGGGACTTGAACCCACGACAACCGGAATCACAATCCGGGGCTCTACCAACTGAGCTACGCCCACCATAGGGTGTGTTTGCAATTTACACGCTATATTTTAGCAGTGTAAATGTAAAAATTCAGCCTTGCTATCAGGACCTACCTGACTCGCATGGCGCGCCCGGCAGGATTCGAACCTGCGACCCACGGCTTAGAAGGCCGTTGCTCTATCCAGCTGAGCTACGGGCGCTTGGCGAATCTTCGCTGCAAAAAGTGGTCGGTGAGACAGGATTTGAACCTGCGACCCCTTGTACCCAAAACAAGTGCGCTACCAAGCTGCGCCACTCACCGACTGTTGTAGCGACCTAGAAGCATTAGCCTCAGTGCCTTTACGGGGTGCGAATATTACTGACATCCCCCCACCTCGTCAAACACTTTTTTAAATAAAATTATCAACCGCTCACAAAGCATCCATTCTCACGTTTTTTTGAACAATTACCCGTGTAATTGCCTGTCTTTAGCCTAGGTTTGCGCTTCTTTTAAAGGGTAAGCATCAGGCTTTCCATTAACAGTCGTTTACGTTGAACATTTGTGGCGAATAATTGCAGAGTAATAACTACTAGAGTATTAGTCCTATTTTATGAAACAATATAGGGCACTTGTTGACCACCCAACCATATAAGAATCGTACAAGACTATGACCGCCCATCTTATTGACGGCAAACTAATTGCCAAACAAGTTCGCCAACACGTAACCTCCTATGTTGAATCGCTTACGCAAGCAGGTAAAAGACAACCAGGCCTAGCCGTTGTTCTTGTTGGCAGTGATGCAGCTTCTCAAGTTTATGTTTCCAATAAACGTAAAGCGTGCGAAGAAGTGGGGTTCGTTTCTCGCTCTTTCGACCTTCCTTCTGATACCACAGAAGAAACCTTGCTAAATTTAGTGGACGAGCTAAACGAAGATAAAGAGATAGACGGAATTCTGGTACAGCTTCCTTTACCTGCAGGGTTAAATGCAGAAAAGGTACTTGAACGTATTCACCCTCATAAAGATGTCGACGGATTTCATCCATACAATATTGGCCGCCTTGCACAGCGTATTCCTGCACTACGTCCCTGCACGCCAAAAGGCATCATGACCATGATAGAGTCAACCAAGCGCCCTGTAAAAGGCTTGGACGCGGTCATTGTAGGTGCGTCGAATATTGTGGGGCGCCCTATGAGCCTGGAACTGCTTTTAGCAGGCTGCACCGTTACTACCTGTCACAAGTTTACTCAGGACCTTAAAAGTCACGTTCAACGTGCAGACCTACTGGTAGTCGCAGTAGGTAAACCGAACTTTATTCCTGGTGACTGGGTAAAGCAGGGCGCGATTGTCATTGATGTAGGTATTAATCGCGTTAATGATGGTTCACTTGTTGGCGATGTTGATTTCGAAAAAGCGAAAGAGCGCGCAGGCTGGATAACCCCCGTTCCAGGCGGAGTTGGGCCGATGACAGTAGCCAGTTTGATAGAGAATACGCTGGAAGCTTACGTAAAATATCATTCTTAAAGTACAAATAGTTCAACCTAAATGTTAGGCAGAAATCAAATTTCTGCCTTTTTGTTTTATACTCCCCCTCAAGTTGAACACAGACTCAAACTGACCTACACCTTTTATGGCAGAACCAACATCTCCTTTATGGGAACAGCACGTAATTGATGCAACGCTTAAATGGGTTGACGACATTGTTATAAAGCATAACTTTTGTCCCTTTGCGCGCTATGTAAGAACACCTCACCAAATTCGGTGTGTGGTAATTGAGGGCAATGCGGGAAATGTCGTTCAATCGCTATACGATGAGTTGCGGCATTTAGAAGAGAATGACACCACCGCTACAACACTAATTGCACTCACGCATTCAACCCTTGCTGATTTCAACGAATATCTCGATGTATTGGCTATCAGCGATAATATGCTGCACGACTGGGGATACAGCGGCACTTATCAACTTGCCAGCTTCCACCCCAATTATGTATTCGACGGTAGCGACGTAGACGATGCTGAAAACTATACCAATCGTTCACCCTACCCGCTTTTGCATTTGATTCGTGAAGCTGATATCACACGCTACATGAAGAAAGAAGAAGATGCCGAAAAGATATTCAGCCATAACATTGAAAAAGCACGGACGCTTGGGTGCCCTTATTTTGAGGGCGTATTAGACACGCTTAAAAAAGATAAGCCCGCTCGATAAAACACGGGAAGCTTACTTTTTTGTGCAATGTAAAAAACACGCACTAAAAAGAGAATAAGCTCGTGTTGCGAGCAGGCCCAAAGTATTGGATTACTCCAGGGAACCCAAATAAGCAGCGCCTTATAACAAGCAGGATGTTTATTTGGCTCAAGCTTTCACTTGAAACGTCACTTTACCTGCAAATTATGTGAGTAATATGACAACGTTACACATTTTGACTTCGTTAGGGCTAAAACGTGAATACCCACAATTCATTTTCTCTCGAGGCGATAGCGACCGTCGCTACGCCTTTCAAGCAAAAGTTTGCTATTCCAAGGCAGCCCAACTTGGCTAACGCCGAAGGTATTATTACCTTCGAAGAAGGCTTTAACGATATCAATTTGCTTAAAGGGATAGAGAATTACAGTCACCTGTGGCTGCTTTTTATCTTTCACCAAAACATTGAACGCGGTTGGAAAAATACGGTAAAAGCCCCTCGTCTAGGTGGTAATGCAACTATGGGCGTATTGGCAAGTCGCAGTACCCACCGACCTAATGGGATTGGCATGTCTGTGGTGAAAAACAAAGGTGTGGTTAGCAGTAATGGACAGACACAGTTAGTGGTTGAAGGGGTAGATTTAGTCGACGGCACACCACTTGTCGATATCAAGCCCTATATCGCGTACGCTGATAGTGTTCCTAGCGCCAGCGATAATCTTGATGACATTAACCCCATACCCAATCGCGACGTATCATTCGCCGATACAATCCAGCCCACGCTTGCTGAAATAGAGAAAAAGCACCGTGGTTTTTCTGCCTTGGTGACTGCGGTACTGTCCCAAGACCCTCGCCCAGCCTATAAACAGCATATTGAAAATGATGAGAAAACCTACCGCGTGACGCTATACGATATTGATGTAGGGTTTGAAATAAGAGATGCCGCCGTTAAGGTGACCGAACTGGTTCATTTAGGATAATTACGCTATTAGTGTTAACAGTCTGTGGCGAAATAGCTCACAGTTAATTAGAATACGCCCAAACGTGTGACACCTTATCTCGGTTCAAGCATTTCGCAATGTTTTGTTTTGCGAATTGCCGTTTGCGAAAGAGCATCACACTAACCGTCATAAATACATTTATAACAGGATACCTGCTTTACATGCGCACTAGTCAATATTTGCTTGCCACGCAGAAAGAAACACCTGCAGATGCAGAGGTTATCAGCCACCAGCTTATGCTAAGAGCTGGTATGATCAGAAAGCTTGCCTCGGGTCTATACACATGGTTGCCATCTGGTCTTCGTGTACTTAATAAAGTAGCCAATATTGTTCGTGAAGAAATGAACAAAGCAGGCGCGATTGAAGTGCTAATGCCCGTTGTTCAGCCCGCAGATTTGTGGGAAGAATCTGGACGATGGGAAGAGTACGGCCCAGAGTTACTTCGTATTAAAGACCGCCACCAGCGAGATTTCGTATTAGGTCCAACGCACGAAGAAGTTATTACCGCGCTTGTGCGTAATGAAATTAGCAGCTATAAGCAGCTTCCGCTCAATCTATACCAGATTCAGACTAAATTCCGCGACGAAGTGCGCCCCCGTTTCGGCATTATGCGTGGTCGTGAATTTACCATGAAAGATGCGTACAGCTTCCACTTAGAAGACAGCTGTTTAGAAGAAACGTATCAAAAAATGTACGACGCTTACTGCAATATATTCTCGCGTATGGGCTTAGACTTCAGAGCAGTCATTGCCGACTCTGGCTCTATTGGTGGTAATCACTCTCACGAATTCCACGTACTTGCCGCATCAGGTGAAGACGATATCGCTTTCTCAAGCGACAGTGATTACGCAGCCAATGTTGAAATGGCTGAAGCTGTTGCGCCTGAAAAAGCTGTCGCATCTGGCGCTGCAGTTGAGACTAAAGATGCCAAAGGCAAAGATTTCAATGCCATCTTAAAAAGCGTAGAAGCCGAAGTGACAAACGCGGTTAAAGTCGTAGTAGTGAAAGCCGCTAATGAAGTAGACAGTAAAGGCGAAGAAGTAGTTTCTGACAAATGGGTAGCCCTTGTACTTCGTGCTGATCATGAGCTTAATGATGTAAAAGCAGAGAAGTTAGACGGCGTTGCAAGCCCGCTTGTTGAAGCATCATTTGAACAAGCAAAAGATATTCTTGGCGTTTCACCATTGTTTGCTGATGCAACCAACCTGCCTGTACCCGCTTTTATTGACGCCAGTGCAGCTGCCCTTGCTGACTTCACTACAGGCGCAGGCGCAGGCGGTAAGGTAAATATTAACGTAAACTGGTCTGAAAATATTACTGGCGTTGATATTCGCAACGTTGTAGCAGGCGATACATCTCCTGACGGGAAAGGCACGCTAGATATTAAACGCGGCATCGAAGTGGGTCATATCTTCCAGCTTGGCAGCAAGTATTCAGAGGCCATGAACTGCGGCGTACTAAGCGAATCAGGTAAGCACCAAACCTTAACTATGGGTTGTTACGGTATAGGCGTATCTCGAATTGTTGCGGCAGCTATCGAGCAAAACCACGATAAATTTGGCATAAAGTGGCCAGATCCTATTGCACCGTTTAAAATTGCATTAATACCAATGAATATGCATAAGTCTCATCGTATTAAAGAAGCAGCGGAAGCGCTTTATGAAGAGCTTGTTGCCCTTGGCGTAGAAGTGTTGTTTGACGACAGAAAAGAGCGTCCGGGTGTCATGTTCAATGATATGGAATTAATTGGCATACCTCACAGCATTGTTATTGGTGAAAGAAACCTAGATAATCAACAGGTTGAGTATAAGAATAGACGTACTGGTGAAAAGCAGTTGTTAGATATTAGTGCAGCAAAGGACTTTGTAGCCGCACTCTAGCGCCTGATCTCGCCGATTAGATTAGAAAAGAGGGCGTATGCGGTTAACATTTTATGGCGTAAGAGGGTCAATCCCTACCCCGGGAGCAGCTTACGTCCGCTATGGTGGTAATACTGCATGCGTTCACATTGAGCTTGAGGATGGTACCGATATCATCCTCGACTCTGGCACAGGGATTCGCGTGCTTGGCGAGCGCCTTATTCAAAAAGATACACCCATTAATCTGCTGTTGAGCCACAACCATTGGGATCATATTCAAGGCTTCCCTTTTTTTGCGCCTATCTATCAGACTTCACGCGAAATCAACATATACCCGGGTCAAACCCTCCTTGATGAACCTGATCAAATTTTAAAGCAAATGGAAGGGTCGTTATTTCCAGTCCCCCGAAGTGCGCTGAAAGCTAACATTTCTATTGTCGATATTCCCAAGTCTACAAGCCGATTTTCAGTAGGAAGCGCAACCATAACTCGCTTAGCCATGAACCACCCCGGTCGTGGCAGTGCCTATTGTATTGAAGCCGATGACACAAAGGTGGCTTACATAACAGATAATGAGCTTTACCCCCCCTACAAAAAAGAAACAGACTTTATCGATTTCGCAAAATTTGCACAAAATGCCGATCTGCTAATACACGATGCACAGTATATGTTGTCTGACATGCCAGCTAAGAACGGATGGGGTCATTCGGTCGCGGAAGAAGCGGTGAAACTAGCAATGGCATGTAACGCAAAAAAATTAGCTTTATATAGTCATGATCCAAAACGGACTGATGACGATATAGATGATGTTGTAAACCATTGTAATGTATACGTCACAGTGGCAGAGTCTAATCTACAAGTATTTGCATCTTCAGAAGGCCAAGCACTGGACTTCAGTTAAGCATAACAACAACCCCACGTTACGGAGAATTAAAGGTGTCTGTGTTAAAGCCTTTTGTATTTTTAGCAGCATTTGCTGCTTGTACGCCTGTGTGCGCTCAACAATCACAAGAAGTGGTAAGCGAACAAGCGTCATCTTTAGAAAATAGTGAACAAGAGCGCACTGTTGAAAATGAAGAAAATCAATCGTCTCAGGAAGAAAGCGGTATTGAAGTTATCGATATCATCAAACGTGACACCATCACGGAAAGTGCACTGGATAACCGATTAGAAGGCGATAAAGAAGCACTGGATAATGTGTTTGCTATCACTCAGCATAGACAAAACTATCTACTTCCAATTACTTACGTTTCCAACCCAAGCTCTGTGGCAAGTGAAGAACTCACAAACGAGAACATAGACAATAAAGAAGCAAAATTTCAGGTAAGCGCAAAGCTGCCGCTTTATTTGGAAGATACTGGATTCGACGGTGTTTACTTTGGCTTTACGTTAACCTCTTTCTGGCAGCTTTATAACAGCGAAGCGTCGAAGCCGTTTCGCGAGACCAATTACGAACCAGAAGTCTTTTGGCAAGAAACAGCCGATTATTCCGTGCTTGGCTACAAATTTAATACTTTTCAAGTTGGTTTCAATCATATGTCTAACGGTCAAAGCGGGCTGCGCTCTCGAAGCTGGAACCGTATATTTGCCTCTATTGTCTTTAGCGACGATGACGATATCTACTACCTAAAGACGTGGTACCGTATTCCTGAAGACGAGAAAACAGACCCGCTTGATCCTACCGGCGACGATAACCCTGATATACAAGACTATTACGGTAGAATGGAACTTGGTTATGGAAGGAAAATTGGCGCGTTTAAAGTACTGGCGCTTTTACGAAATAACCTCGACGTAGATGAGAACCGAGGCAGCATCCAGCTAGACTTCACCTACCCTATCTCTGACCGCTATGAAGTCTTGCTTCAATACTTCAATGGCTATGGCGATTCGCTTATCGACTATAACCGCTCACAAGAACGTATTGGTATCGGTTTTCAGCTGCACTTTTTGTAATAAATAACCACGTAGACACAGGATGGGCACGCCAAACCGCTTTTGTATGGCGTGCTCTTTTCATTTTAGGCATCACTGTTTGCTAATCAATCACGCCTGCCGCGCGATAAAGCTGAATATGCACCTCTACCAGTGCTGCAATATCTCTTTGGTAGCCTCCACCAATTACCGCAGCAATCGGAACGCCTAAACGCTCGGCTAGCGCAAAAACTTGCGTATCTCTTTCGTACACGCCTTGCGTAGAAATATGCAAATGACCGAGGTCGTCGTTTACATGCACATCAACGCCTGCGTCATAGATGATGGCATCGGGTTGAAATTGTCTCATTACCATCGTTAGCGCTTGTTCTAGCGTAGTTAGATACTCATCGTCTTCGGTGCCCTTATCGAGCCCTATATCAATATCGGAGTGCTGCTTTCTGTGAGGGAAGTTCTTTTCACCATGAATAGATAAGGTAAAAATATCACGGTCGTTTTCGGCAAGTTTGGCTGTGCCATCCCCTTGATGCACATCTAGATCGACAATAAGCACATTTTCAACGGACGGGGTTTGCTGCATAGTTTTTGCTGCCAAATATAAATCGTTGAACAAGCAAAAACCTGAACCAAAATCAGCAAACGCGTGATGATACCCGCCCGTTAAATTCAATGCTTTTCCATGCTCTAGAGCTAGCTTGGCTGTTAAACAGGTCCCAGCAACGGCAGTACGGGTACGCTCAATCAGCTGCTGCGACCAGGGAAAGCCTATGCGGCGCATGGCTTTCTTATCTAATGCGCCAGTACTTAGTGCATCAACATAGTGCGGATCGTAATAGGCAGTGAGAAAAGAAATATCAACCGGTGATGGAGTAACAAAACGCGATGCTTCCACACCACGATTTAACAATTCATCGCGAATACCTACGTACTTCTCGATGGGAAATCGGTGTCGCTCAGGAAGATCTAACTGGCTATAAATAGGATGAAATACGAGTGGTGTTGTCATTATTATCAATACTAGTTTAGGGCGCGCGCATCTATAACAGATAAAAGAAAAGGAGCGTGAACATTGTTCAAACACTCCCTTTTAACGTGTTTATACTGACAAAGCACAGTTAGCGGGTCAAACTGTTCACCACCTTTTCAACATTTTCTGACATACTTTTCATTGAGCGTGACATGTCATCACGCTGAGCAAGTTGATGATATTTTTCAGATGATGTGACCACATTACTGATAATTGTTTCCACTTGCTGAAGTACAGCCTCTTGCTCATCTGCGGCTTCGTTAAGCGCCACAACTACGCTGGCAGTTTCTTGAATATCCCTCACCACGTTATTGAGTGTTTCAAGCGCTGTCGCTGCTTCTGCTGCGTTTGTGTCTGACAGCTGCTTGCCTGACGACATCGCCGCAACGGCGCCTTTTGCTTCAGCTTCAAAACTACTTAAAATGTCGTTAATCTCCTTGGTCGACTGCTGTGTTTTAGCTGCAAGTGCTCGAACCTCGTCGGCTACCACAGCAAAACCACGGCCATGCTCACCTGCCCTAGCAGCTTCAATTGCAGCGTTTAGAGCCAGTAGGTTAGTCTGGTCGGCAATTTCATTAATAACATTTACCACTTTTAGAATATTGGTACTGCGGCTTTGCAGTTCTGACACGATATTACTTGATTCGGTTACCGTTTTTGCTAGCTGCTTAAAGCCTGCATTGGCGCTTTCAAACGTGGCATAACAACTTGCCACGTTCTTTTCAGAGTTATTGGTCGCCACAGCAACTTGATCGGTGATAGCCACTAAATTTTGTACAATTTCTTTTAGCTTATCTGTGCTGCTATCAAGCGAGCGTGACGCATCTCGTTGACCATTTGCTCCTTCCATAATGGATTGGCTTACATTACCTAATGTACCAAATGCCTTCTCCATTTCCCTCTCTGCTTGTTGAAGCTGCGCAACCGAATCTTTTAATTTGTTTTGTAATGCCCTGGCAGATTCTGCCAGCATGCCCAATTCATGGTTGCTGGAATACGTTAACGCGTAGTCGTAACGGCTATGAGCCAAGTTGGATATACACGCCGCAACCTGCTTTGTTGGTTTAATAACCTGAGAGCGTAAACGAGCAATCACATAAGCAACAGAAAGCACAGAGAGCGCAATAGCCGCCAGTAGAATTATCCAGAGCATAGTGCGCGTATTGGCTTTAAGTTCAGCAATCGCATTCGCTGAATCGGCTGCAATTTCCGCCGCGATACCTGAGAGGAGCTTAGCAGGCTCTCTATCAATACCTCGAACAAAGCTATCTCCAACCTTTGGATCAAACCCTGAGTTAATAAATGCAACGTATCCTTCACGGTATTTCTCGGCCATGACTGCATGGGCTTTTTGAAATTGCCTGATATCTGACTTCACGCTTTCACTTATCACACCACTTGATAGCATCAGGTCAAACTGGCGAGTGATGTCGGCCTCTCTCTGCTTGAATCGCTCCCAGTATTTTTCTCGGTCGTCTTTTTTGTGGCCACGCAACAATACGTTCTTCCACTCTTGCACTTGAGTTTTGAAAGTACTTAGCGTGGTATTGACGTCTCGTTCTGACTGAACAAGGGTGTTTTCTAACTCATCGAATGAATTAAGTAATGAGAAAGACTTTAGAATTGAGGCACCGTTTAATAGTACAAGAATTAAAAAGCTGGCGAGAACAGGCGTCATCACCAAACGGCTGATGCTTGTGTAATTGAACACGGCTTAACCTTTAGTATAAATTTAGAGAAGGACGTCGCCATTAAATGATATTTTTATGACGGTATGGTTACTAATTTGGTATGAATCAACATACCAATATATGCGAAAATATACATTCCTTATAGTAACAGGCTTATTAACTTGCTCTTTTTTAAGTAGATACAAAAAAAGAGCCCGAAGGCTCTCTTTTCATTTCGGTAAATTTACACCCGTTTATTCCCACTCAATCGTAGCAGGCGGCTTACCAGAAATATCGTAAACCACACGACTAATGCCGTCGATTTCATTGATAATGCGATTCGACACTTTACCTAGGAAGTCGTAGGGTAAATGTGCCCAGTGAGCCGTCATAAAGTCGATAGTCTCAACTGCACGAAGGCTTACTACCCAGTCGTATTTACGCGCATCACCCATTACGCCTACTGAGCGCACTGGAAGGAATACGGTAAACGCTTGGCTTACTTTTTGGTATAGGTCAGCTGCATATAGCTCTTCAATGAAGATAGCGTCAGCACGACGCAGTAAGTCGCAATATTCTTTCTTAATTTCACCAAGTACACGAACACCTAGACCCGGACCAGGGAACGGGTGACGGTAAAGCATGTCGTACGGTAAACCTAGCTCAAGGCCGATTTTGCGTACTTCGTCTTTAAAGAGTTCACGCAGTGGCTCAACAAGACCTAGCTCCATATCTTCTGGAAGACCACCCACGTTGTGGTGCGATTTAATCACGTGCGCTTTACCCGTTGCAGAACCCGCTGATTCAATAACGTCTGGGTAAATAGTACCTTGCGCTAACCACTTCGCGTTTTCACGCTTACCCGCTTCTTCGTCAAATACACGAACGAACTCATTACCAATAGCTTTACGTTTAAGCTCAGGATCTTCAATGCCTTTTAGGCGATCAAGGAAACGCTCTTCAGCGTCTACACGGATGATGTTTAGGCCAAAATGGTCACCAAACATTTCCATAACCTGATCAGCTTCATTTAAACGAAGCAGGCCATTGTCTACAAACACACAGGTAAGTTTGTCACCTATCGCGCGGTGAAGCAGCATAGCTGTTACTGAAGAATCTACACCGCCTGAAAGGCCAAGAATAACTTCTTCATCGCCCACCTTCTCTTTTATGCGCTCAATGGCATCGTCAATAATTGCGCCAGCTGTCCAGAGCTTTTCACACTTACAGATGTCCATCACAAAGTGAGTTAATAGACGCATGCCTTGGCGAGTGTGAGTCACTTCAGGGTGGAACTGCACGCCATAGAATTGCTTCTCTGCGTTATACATTGCAGCATGTGGGCATGAAGCGGTTTGCGCGATGGTTTCAAAACCTTCGGGAATAGCTGCCACTTTATCGCCGTGGCTCATCCATACATCAAGCAGCGCCGCGCCGTTATCGCCTATCGCATCTTCAATTTTATCCAGCAGCGGGCTTGGCTTAATCACTTCTACTTGCGCATAACCAAATTCACGCTTGTCTGAACCCAGTACGCCACCACCTAGCTGTTGTGCCATGGTTTGCATGCCATAGCACACGCCTAGCACTGGCACGCCGGCTTCAAATACGTACTCGGGCGCGCGTGGTGAACCTTCTTCGGTTACTGACTCTGGGCCACCTGACAGAATAATCCCTTGAGGATTAAATTCGCGGATTTGCTCTTCGGTCACATCCCAAGCCCAAAGCTCACAGTAAACGCCTATTTCGCGAACACGACGTGCTATCAACTGCGTGTATTGCGAGCCAAAATCCAAAATAAGTATGCGTTGGTCGTGGATATTTGTGGTCATGTTTTATTTTTACCCGTTAAATAAAAAACAAAGGCTGGTGTAGTACCAGCCTCGCAGTCGTCGGTCGCCTTAACCTAAACGGTAGTTTGGCGCTTCTTTGGTAATGCTTACATCGTGAACGTGGCTCTCGCCCATTCCGGCTGAAGTTACGCGCACAAATTGTGCCTTGGTATTGAGCTCTTCAATCGTTGCGCAGCCCGTTAAGCCCATGGCTGAGCGCAAGCCGCCCATTTGCTGATGGATAATATTAGCAATTGGACCTTTGTACGCTACGCGGCCTTCAATACCTTCTGGTACTAATTTCTCAGCGTTATCAGAATCTTGGAAGTAACGGTCTGACGAACCGTGGCTTTGATCCATAGCGCCTAGTGAACCCATACCGCGATATGACTTGTAGTAACGGCCTTGGAAAAGTTCTACTTCGCCTGGCGCTTCTTCAGTACCTGCTAGCATGCTGCCAACCATTACGCAGCTTGCGCCAGCAGCCAACGCCTTAGCAATGTCACCCGAAAAACGAATACCGCCGTCAGCGATTACTGGAATGTCGGTATCTTTAAGCGCTTCTACTGCATCTGATACCGCAGTAATTTGAGGCACACCGCAACCGGTTACGATACGGGTAGTACAAATTGAACCAGGGCCAATTCCCACTTTAACAGCATCTACGCCGGCATCGGCAAGTGCTTTCGCGCCATCGCCCGTCGCAACGTTACCCGCAATAATTTGTACATCTGGATAGTCTGCACGTACCTTTTTCACGCGGTCAATAACACCTTGCGAGTGACCGTGAGAGGTATCGATAAGTAGAACGTCAACGCCTGCATCTACAAGTAGTGCAATACGTTCGTCAGTACCTGGTCCAACGCTTACCGCAGCACCAACACGTAGGCGACCAAGCGAGTCTTTACATGCGTTAGGCTTGTTTTCTGCTTTCTGGAAGTCTTTAACAGTGATCAGGCCTGTAAGCTTAAACGCGTCGTCGACGACAAGAATTTTCTCAATGCGGTGTTCGTGCATAAGATCTAACACCACATCAGAGCTTGCACCTTCTTTAACGGTAACCAGATCATCCTTACCGGTCATTACGTTTCTAATAGGCAAATTCAAACGCTTTTCAAAGCGAAGATCGCGGCCTGTCACAATACCAATTAGGTTATTATCTTTGTCAGTCACCGGGAAGCCAGAGTAACCAAGACGCTTAGAAAGCGCGATAACTTCACCAATGGTCGCATTCTCTTCAACCGTTACCGGGTCAGATACCACACCACTTTCGTATTTCTTAACTTCACGTACGTGTTTGGCTTGCTCTTCGGGCTTCATGTTTTTATGAATGAAACCAATACCACCCTCTTGGGCTAGCGCAATAGCTAGACGGGCTTCAGAAACCGTGTCCATGGCAGCAGACACCATTGGAATATTTAACGTTACGCCACGCGTAAGGCGTGTTTGTAAGTTGGCTGTGTGAGGGAGGACGGTCGAGTGGCCGGGAACCAGCAACACATCGTCGAACGTCAGGGCTTCTTGGATGATACGTAGCATGCAACAACACCTATTCAGTTGAGGGTTAATTGCGGCGCAATTGTAGTGTTTTTTAGTTTTCAGGTAAACTCTAAATGTATTAAACCCAGTGATTTTTTTTATGTTTACAAATTCGCCATCTACGTCTCGACAAATTTTAACAGTTACCAAGCTAAATCGCTTAGCCAGAACCGTGCTGGAAGGCGAAATTGGCCTTATTTGGCTATCGGCTGAAATATCCAACTTTGTGGCAGCCGCATCAGGGCATTGGTATTTCACGCTCAAAGACAACAAAGCCCAAGTTCGCGCGGCCATGTTCAAGGGATCAAACCGTAATGTTCGCATTCGCCCTAAAGAAGGCGACAAAATTTTAGTGCGAGCGTCGGTTGGCCTTTACGAAGCACGCGGCGACTATCAGCTGGTTGTCGAACACATGGAAAGCGATGGCGAAGGTGCGCTTAAGCAAGCGTTCGAAGCCTTAAAGTTCAAACTCAACAATGAAGACTTGTTCGATACTGCTAACAAGCGTGCGCTACCTGAACGTATTAATCGCATCGGCGTAATAACTTCATCAAGCGGTGCAGCGCTTCATGATGTATTGAGTGTATTAAAACGACGCAGCCCACAAACCGAAATCATTGTTTATCCGTCGATGGTTCAGGGTGAAACCGCACCTTTACAGTTAATTAATGCGTTAAGAACGGCTAACCGCCGCGCAGAAGTGGATGTGCTGTTACTTACGCGAGGCGGAGGTTCATTAGAAGACTTGTGGTGTTTTAATGATGAAAGCTTGGCAAGAGAAGTCGCTGCAAGTGCCCTTCCCATAGTTAGCGCCGTAGGCCATGAGGTAGACTTCACCATTAGTGACTTCGTCGCTGATGTTCGCGCCCCTACCCCATCTGCTGCTGCCGAAATCTTAAGTCAGGATTCTGCCGCTCTCTACCAAACGCTAAGTCAGCAAAAACAACGCTTAGCAAGGGCAATACATCAGTACCTTCAAACGAGTAAACAACAGCTTATTTTAAAGAAACAACGGCTAAATGCGTTGCATCCACAAAGCCGCATTCAATCGCAGTGGCAAACGTTAGACAGACTACAACTTCGTTTAGCGCATAAGATGCAAAACGACTTGGCAAAAGCAGAGAAGCGATTACAAGGTCTTGATTACAGGCTAAACAAACAATCGCCATCAGCAAACGTGGCGCGTGCAAAAGACAAACTGAATTACGCTAGCACCAAGCTCTTATCAAGCATGAATACACTCATTAGAAGCAAAAAAATGAACTTGGTGGTAAAGTTAGCCTCTTACAATCCGTAAGTCCTCTTTCAACGCTCGCCCGTGGTTACAGCATTACTTTGTCCGACAAAGCAGCCATTAATAGCGTTAATAAAGTAAATGTAGGTGATGAGATAAAATCTCGGGTGACTGACGGAGAAATAACCAGTACAGTGACACACATTCAACGGCAATAGGTAGCCTTAAGTATTATGCCCGTTCATGTAAACGCGTTTTCCTTTTCCAGTATTTACCAGCGGGCCTGTGCATTTTGGAGCCTAAAGTCACAGCGGTTCGCTGTACCAAAATTTTTGACACCTTTGTGCGTTTTTGTTCTGTTACTAGTGCCTGACTTCACCTTTGCTTCTATGGTCAATCAACCTGTCTCTGTTTTTTCTACCTACCCAAGCGAGACGTTACTCAGGGCTTGTGGAGCCCAGCGAGCATTAAGCGAAACTAATGCTTCTCAATCCACCAATTTGTGTTTTGAAGATGCTATTTCGCCCGACAGCTTTATTAAACTCCTAAGCGAATCAGGAGAGTTCAGTCATTTGTTCCCTTATGGCGAAGGAAACGACTACGAACTATTGATCGCTAATGTTGGCGCAGCGCCTGGCATGCATCGACAGCACGCAAAACAATTTGCAGAATTCACTTTACAATGGCGAGGGATAGAAATTGACTCATCTTCATTTGATGCGAGTGCCGCAGAAAACACAGATGTGAAAACGGAAACCGCTTTAGCCGAAGAAGAAGCTCAATCGTTGATTGCCCGCTGGATTCAACATGCCAAACATTCTGGATTATTTACCAGCCAGTTTTTGTTCGATGCGCTAGAAGCTAGCGACTATAAGGGTGGATTACAGGTACCAAACGCCATTGGCGACTTCACTAAATTAGATACTCAGTTATATCCAGACCCGTTTAACGGTGCAATTACTCGCTATATACACCCTGAGTTTGAAGATGCGCTCGTTGATGTCACCGTATATCCCTTTTTAGATCAGCTTTCTTCAGATGAAAACGAGCTACTTCCTAAGCAACTAGAAAGTGATCTGCAACGAGCTAGTGCTACAGCCGATTTACAGCAGTTAACTTTGTCTCAAATCAGCCCAGCCTCACGCTACGAGGTAAACAGCGCATTAAGAGGATGGAGATTGGGGCTGAGCGCGGCATCTGAAACATCACCAACAATTTACGCAACAACCTATGTCTTTAAGCTACAAGATAAAATCGTAAAAGTGTCTACGACTTTTCCTCCTGACTTTTCAGACAATATTGTCAATCAATTGATTGTTAACGTAGAAGTTCCGCAAGAGTCTGAAATGATGAAAAAGGTTCGCTCTCTGCTTTTGGAAAGCGCGCGTTAAGCTTTTTTCGCAGAACGTCGTTTAACTAGCGGCAAACTCAACGTTGGCTTTTCTTCTGTTTTGGCGGTGAGAATATATACTTTTTGCTGCGCTTTTGGTTTATACCTATCAAACCAGTTATACATTTGATTTTTTTGAAGTGGTGAGGCGACTTTAACCAATTTTTCTACTGAAACTTTATCTCCCAAAACGCTGCTGGCTGTCTGCTAAACAGGTAGTGTCTGCAAAAACAGCTCCAAATTTCACATTCGTGGTAACCTCCCGAATTCAAAGGTACGTACCTATAAATGACTGAATGTATGAACAAAGAGAAAGTGGGAATAGCAGGAAAAGAATACAATCTAAGTGTAATAATGACCTAGCAGATTAAATCAAGAAAACCGTAGAGTTGAATACGAGTGGCAAAATGCAATTCACGCTAAAGCGAGTCTAATTGGGGATTTCATCATGCCACAATAGTGGGGAAATTGAGTAATGCAAAAGCATGGACGCTATCGCCACTTGGTCAGAAATAGCGCCCTATCCTTAAAAGGCTACTTTTTATCTTTGTAATAAGACATCATACGACGGCGCTTGCGCTGCTGCGCCAAGGTCAAATTAGCCTTTTTACCTTCAAACGGGTTGTTGCCTTCTCTGAATTCTATCTTGATAGGCGTACCCATAATTTCTAGCGCTTTTCTGAAATAGTTCATCAAGAAACGCTTATAAGAGCTTGGTAAGTCATCCACTTGATTACCGTGAATAACAATAACCGGTGGGTTGTAACCACCTGCGTGAGCATACTTCATTTTAACTCGGCGACCACGCACCAGCGGAGGTTGATGGTCATCCTGAGCCATTTCCATAATTTGTGTAAGCAGCGCGGTATTAATACGCTTGGTCGCGCTCATATACGCTTCTTGTACAGACTCAAATAAATTACCAACACCCGAACCATGAAGCGCAGAAATAAAATGAATTCGAGCGAAGTCTATAAAGCCTAAACGACGGTCCATCTCGCGCTTTATGTCGTCTTTCACGTCAGTACTTAATCCGTCCCATTTGTTCACGGCAACTACTAATGAACGACCTGAATTAAGCACAAAGCCTAATAGGCTAAGATCTTGGTCGGTAATACCTTCTCTGGCATCAATAACCAATAGCACTACGTTAGCTTCTTCAATTGCCTGAAGAGTTTTAACAATAGAGAACTTCTCTACGGCTTCACTAATTTTCTTGCGCTTTCTCACGCCCGCGGTATCGATTAGGATATATTCACGCTCATCCCTTTCCATTGGAATGTACACGCTGTCACGGGTGGTGCCTGGCATGTCAAATACCACCACGCGCTCTTCACCTAAAATGCGGTTTGTCAGTGTCGACTTACCCACGTTGGGCTTACCTACGATAGCAAGTTTGATAGGTAACTCTTGAAGACGTTGACGCTGCGTTTCAGCATCCTCTTCTTCTTCAGGCTCCTCATCGACAATTTCCATGTCCGGGAAATCAGATTCAAGTGGCTTTAAGGCGTCCTGCAGCAATTGGCTAACACCGCGACCGTGCGCCGCAGCAATTTGCTTAATATCACCTAAGCCTAAGGAATAAAATTCCGCACTTTCGCTATCGCCGTCAATTCCATCAACCTTGTTCGCCACAACAAACACTTTTTTGTTTATGCGTCGAAGATGATCAGCAATACCTTGGTCGGCTGGCAGCATACCTGCTCTGGCGTCAACCAAAAACAATACGACATCAGCCTCTTCTATAGCTAACAAAGACTGTTGTGCCATTTCAGCATCAATGCCCTCTTCATCGCCCGTAATACCGCCGGTATCCACTACTATGAACTGGCGCTTTTCAAATTTCGCTTGGCCGTATTTACGGTCGCGAGTTAGCCCCGGGTAGTCAGCAACTAGTGCATCACGGGTATTTGTAAGGCGATTAAACAAGGTTGACTTACCAACATTAGGGCGGCCAACCAAAGCAACAACGGGTAACATTTATCAGATCCTAGGGGTCATGAAAGCTAAAAAAGCACAAGCCGCATACACCATCTATTACAACTAACGTTCGGGAGCTGTATTCTCTAACGAGAGGTGAATTACTATGAGGCTTTTGAGAATGGGCGCATTATACCTTGTTCACTACCTAATACCAATGGCGTTCAATAACACGAAGAGAAACCGTCTACCCATTGATAATTCCCAAGTTTAGGCCCGAAAAAACCGCGGGGTATAAAAAAAGGCGCTTTACGCACCTTTTCTGTTTAAATATTAGCGAAACGTTCCCGTTACTTTGGAACTTGCACCGACGCTATTACGCCATTACGTGTTACCGCTATAATCTTATCATCAACCTTCAACGGCGCAGCATAGATTGAATCATCTTCGTCATCGCCGCCAACATCTAGGCGTGCAACAACTTCACCTGTTTCTTGTTCAATCCAGTGTAGAAAGCCCCAGTTATCACCAACAACCACATGGTCGCCTACTGGAGTAGCAGCCGTTAATGAGCGATGCTTAAGTGAACCTTGAGACCAAAGCTCTACGCCGTTTCGTCTATCAAGGGCATAAACGTTAGAGTTGTTGTCTACAACAAAGATTTTATTGCCGTCGATATTCAAATTGCGAAACGATGCATATTCACGTTTCCAAATTACACGACCTGAACGTAACTCTACAGCAGCTAATGTTCCGTTGTAAGAAACCGTGTAAACCGTGCCGCCAAATAAAACAGGCGTTGTGTCGATATCAACAATACGCTCTAACTCTGTTGCACCAGAAGGCGTTGCAATTACCGTTTCCCACGCAAGTACACCTGTTTCGATAAGATTAACCTGAATTTTACCTGTAGGTGTGCCGATGATAGCACCGCCGTTAGATGCGATTGGGCCAGAAATACCACGTAGTGTTAGCGGAGGAGTATCACCTTCGTGTCTCCACAACTGTTCACCAGTGCGGGTATTGAAACCAAATAAGCTACCAGCACCCGTGTTAACCACTAAGATGCCCTCATCAGCAGCCGGAGCCGCTAAAACCTCACCGGGAACAGACGCATCCCAAACCAACTCTCCGGTTTCTGCATCCATTGCAGCTACATAGCCGTTTTCTGTACCAATGAATACGTGTCTGTCTGCTACGGCGATACCACCAATACGTGCAGTCTCTCCGCTACGCCACAAATTAGTGACTGAGCTTAGCATGCCCTCAGAGCGAAACTGTGCGAAATCTTTCTCCCACAACACCTTACCCGACTCAGGGTCCATCGCGACAACGGCGCCATGGCGATCGGCAGCATAAAGCTTGTCATAGGCATAAACAGGGCGAAGACGAGAGAAGTAATGATTAACGCCATCACCAATATCGCGATCCCACACTAATTTAGGTGTGAATTTAGCCTCAATAGGCTTTAAACGACGAATCTCTAATTCTTCATCATCTGCAAACCAGTCTGAAATAGTTGAGCAGCCAGACATTGTGATAGACACCGCGAGTGCCATACCTATCGTGCGAGCAAATCGACCTTTACGGCCACACGTGTTGTGAAACAAATTGCGTACCTCTTTATTATTTATACCAGCCCTAAGGCTTTCGCTTATTGCGCAGCAGATACCGATAGGTTATCTAACTTCATTTGTAAAAGCGGATTGTTGGCATTTTTTTCTAACGCATTTGAATAAGCTAAGCGAGCATCATCAAACTTGCCTTGTTTTTGATACACATCGCCTTTTAATTCAGAAACTTCTGCTGAAAATGCGTCATTTGTTACATTGCTAAGCGTAGACAACGCCGCGTCCAGCTGGTTCATTTCAATTTGCACACGCGACAAACGAAGTGAGGCAAGCACTTTCAATTCATCATTTTCGGCAAAGGTTACTACGCTATTTAGGTGAGAAGCTGCAGCGTCTAAATCACCGGCATCTACCGCTTGCTTAGCAGCAAGAAGGCTGGCAATACTCGCATAACCACTGTCTTTGTTCTCTTCGATAAAAGCTTTAACTTTTGCGTCGCTGCCTTCTGTACCGAATGTTTCTACGGCATTTTGATAGGCAACCGATGCCGCTTCTTTAGTTTCAATTTGCGCTTCTGAATACGCTCTCCAGCCCCAAAGGCCACCTAGACCAAGCGCTGCACCGACAATAATTGCAGTACCGTGCTCTTTCCAAAAACGTTTAATCGCTTCTACTTGTTGTTCTTCTGTTGCGAACTGTTCCATGATGTCCTCTTTTTATTTTGCGCTCAGCATCTCTGCAACCTTATCAGATAAGGTATCGAAGCTGACTGTAACTTGTTCTTGACCATCGCGCAGTGGTTTAACACCTACTTCGCGAGACTGCATTTCGTCATTGCCTAAAAGCAGCGCTAAACGTGCGCCTGTTTTATCTGCACGCTTTAATTGTTTTTTAAAGTTGCCGCCGCCACAGTGCATCATTATGCGTGTATTAGGAAGCGTATTTCGAAGATGCTCTGCTACCTCAATAGCGTATGACTGTGCCTCTTCGCCCATCGCCGTTACGTAAACGTCTGCGAAACTTGAGTCCTGACCTTCTTCGGTTAACGTGGTTAGCAACAGTACCAAACGTTCAATACCCATAGCAAAACCAACCGCAGGCGTTGCTTTGCCCCCGAGTTGCTCTACCAAGCCATCGTAACGGCCTCCAGCACACACTGTACCTTGGGCTCCCAAGCTATCTGTCACCCACTCAAACACAGTACGGTTGTAGTAATCTAATCCGCGCACTAGTCGAGGATTTATTTCAAACTCAATACCTGCTTGCGTTAAGCGCGAACACAAGGTTTCAAAATGCACTTTAGATTCTTCATCAAGATGATCGATTAACGCTGGCGCATCGGCAATCGCAGCTTGAACATCAGGGTTCTTTGAATCGAGTACGCGAAGTGGATTCGTTTCAAGTCGACGCAGGGAATCTTCATCGAGCTGGTCTGCGCGCTGTTTTAAGAAATCAACCAGCGTATCGCGATATGCAGCACGCGCTTCATTTGAACCTAACGTATTTATTTGAAGTTTTACGTGTTGCTCAATACCAAAAGCTTTCCAAAAGCGTGCACTAAGAAGAATAACTTCTAAGTCGATGTCAGGGCCGTCCATACCGTAGGTCTCTACACCGAACTGATGGAACTGGCGATAACGCCCTTTTTGTGGACGTTCATGACGGAACATTGGCCCCATGTACCACAGGCGTTGCTGCTGGTTGTACAATAAGCCGTGCTCGTTTCCTGCGCGCACGCAACTTGCCGTACCTTCTGGACGTAGCGTTAAGCTGTCGCCATTTCTATCTTCGAAGGTATACATTTCTTTTTCAACGATATCGGTAACTTCACCGATAGAACGTTTGAACAAGTCGGTGCTTTCAACGATGGGAGTACGTATTTCTTGGTAACCATAACTCGCCACAACCTGACGAAGTACAGATTCTACCTTCTGCCATGTACCGGAAATCTCCGGTAGGCAGTCATTCATGCCTCGAATTGCCTGAATAGTCTTAGCCACGTGAAATTCTCATACTGCTAAATAGTGAAAAGCCCCGCATTATAGGGGCTTTGGGAGTAAACAACAATGAACAAAAAATGTCTTAGTCTTTAACCGAGACCTGAATTTTATTTTGTTCACTCATACGCGATGCTTTGGCGCGAATCTTAGCTTCAAGCTTATCCACTAGATCGTCGTTAGGAAGACGTTCTTTAACGCGCTTACCGTCTTCGTATAAGCCACTCATGTTACGTGCGCCAGTAAGGCCCAAATCAGACACTTCTGCTTCGCCTGGGCCGTTAACCACGCAACCGATGATAGAGACATCCATTGGCGTAAGAATATCTTCCAATCGCTGCTCAAGAGCATTCACTGTGCCGATTACATCGAACTCTTGTCGTGAACAACTCGGGCAAGCAATAAAGTTTATACCGCGCGAGCGAATACGCAGTGACTTCAGAATATCAAAGCCTACTTTGATTTCTTCCACCGGGTCAGCGGCTAACGATACACGCAACGTATCACCAATACCTTCAGCCAATAGCATACCTAAGCCAACTGCACTCTTCACGGCGCCGGCGCGCTGACCACCGGCTTCGGTAATACCTAAGTGAAGCGGCTGGTCTATTTTTTGTGCCAATAAACGATAGGCGCCAACAGCTAAGAAAACATCTGACGCTTTAACGCTGACTTTGAATTGATCAAAGTTAAGCTTGTCGAGAATATCCACATGACGCATTGCGGATTCAACCAGCGCTTCTGGCGTTGGCTCACCGTACTTCTCTTGTAAGTCTTTTTCTAACGAGCCACCGTTCACACCAATGCGGATAGGAATATTTTTGTCTTTTGCACAATCGACCACAGAGCGCACACGCTCCATATTACCTATGTTACCTGGGTTAATACGCAGACAATCTACGCCGTATTCAGCAACCTTAAGTGCGATACGGTAGTCGAAATGAATGTCTGCAACGAGTGGCACACTCACCTGCTTTTTAATTTCTTTAAATGCTTCAGCCGCTTCCATCGTGGGCACAGATACTCGAACGATCTCGCCACCCACAGCAACAATACGGTTTATTTGATCGACGGTCGCTGCCACATCAGTGGTCCGCGTATTCGTCATAGATTGAACAGCAATGGGAGCGCCATCACCAATGGGGACGTTACCTACATTAATACGCGTAGACTTTCTGCGCTTAATAGGGCTTTCTGCAAACATCTAATTACCTATAAAGGAAGTGCGAAGCGAGCTGTTTTACCGTTTTGGTATGAAGAAATATCAACAGACTCGCCGTTAACTGATATGCGCACATTATCCGGTGCACCGAGCGTAACTTCAACAGGAGGAACGCCTTGAATTTCCATAACTCGTCCTTTTAGCTTTACCCCATAGGCAATAGCTTCTCCAGACGCGTCTTTTATATTAACCCAACAGTCATCGTCGAAAGTGAAAACCATAGCAATTGGCGCTGCATCAGACTGACTATTCACATTAAGGTTGGGTTGGGGTTCGTAACTATTCGCAGAATCAACCAGAGCGGTTAGGTTATTGCTATCATTCACCTCTGTATCGGGTGCTGAGATTGCACCATCATTCAAGCTACCATCTTGGTTAAAACCGCTATCTTGGTCGCTGAACGCACCGCTGGTTTCTGAGTTTGAACTATTACTCACGCCCGTGTCTAGCTGATTGTTTCCAGCCGTATCACCCTGCGACGACGAGGCATCAGTAGTTACATTGTCGGTATCTGTGCCCGCCGATGGTACAGGCGTATTAGCGGCTTCTCGCTTAACAGCCTCACTAAGTGGCAGTTCAGCTACCGTGTCGTCACTAGGCTGTTGATACCACCACACGACAACGGCGGCAATAATAAGAAGTAAAATAACATAAGTTACCATCATCCACCTGTCATCGTGTGTCTGTTTTGCGACACGCTTTGAAAAGCTCTGTAATTTCTCGGAAGATGGTACAGATGTTTGATTGTGGAAGCGTTCGAATGCCTCAATAACTTCTTGAGAATTCATGCCTAATTGCTTGGCATAATTTCTCACGTATCCTTTTGTAAAAGTCACCGAAGACTTTTCATCAATGACATCATTTTCTAAATCATTGATTTGTTTAGCTTTCAAAAATAATTTATCAGCAATATCTTGTTGAGACAAACCTAGCGTTTCACGGCGCGCTTTTAGCATTGCCCCTGGACTTGGCGTGTTTTCTTGTTGTTGCGAAGTAACTTCTTGATTCGCTTTTTCTTCCGACACCATTAAACCTTATTCCTCCTGCATACTCGGTGGTACTAACCAAAGCGTCTGACCAGCAATAATAGCGCCAGTATTTTCAAGGTTATTCCACTCTTGCAGTGTTGCCATTTTGATATTGTGCAATAAAGAAATACGATATAAGTTTTCACCTTCTTTTACTACATGGAATTTATCACTTTGCACAGATAATTCAGTATTTTGTACTTTTTCCGGTGTGTTAGCTGTGGCTGTAGGAGCGTTGTCGGAGTTATTGCTCTGAGATTGACGCTGAGCGTCGTTGTCTTGGGCGACGCTCTTTTCATTTTCTTTATCGTTTGATGATGTTTGTGCAAGCCCGTCGGTATTTGTTTGGTTTGCGCTTATTTCTGTTTCAGAATCGTTTGGCTGTGTAGATTTGACGGTTTTAACCACTCTGTTTTGCATACTTTCACGTTGCACTAAGTAACGTTTAGTAAGCTCACTTTCAGGGAACAATGACATCATCATTTCGCCATAACCCTTTGCAGTCTCTAGGTCCCCTTTCCCTTTGGCTATTTCATAAGCTAACCACAATGAATCAGGCGTAACTTTGGCAACACGTTCGTATTTTCGTAACGTAGATTCAGCAAGTCCCCATTGTTCTGAAACCGTGTAAAGTTCACTGAGTAAGAACAGACTTTTGCCCCGGGCAGGCTGATGTTTTAATGCGTCTTGAAAATAGCCGATCGCTTCATCTAGCTTACCTTGACTTTGCGCGCACAAAGCCAAGTTCTCGTAGGTTTGCGCTGCGTTAGCGTAAAGCCTGTTATTTATAGCATCAAAGAAATACGCTTTGGCTTTTTCGTATTCGCCGTTTTGGCACTTAAACGCGCCATAACTGTTGGCAATATCGCCATTGTTAGGCGCTAGGTCGATAGCAGTTTCATAGTACTCTTCCGCTCGAAGGTTATCGCCCACCAGCTGATAGTAATATGCCATCGCAAACTGAACATCTGCAGAGCGTGGATTAAACTCAAGCGCTTTATCGAGGTTCTTTTTTGCCTGTGTGTAGTTGTTATTTTGAAGGTAGGTAAGACCAAGGGACATGCGTGTTTTGGCGGCTTCTTCGTGATCGAAGTTACCGCCATACAACCCTGACTGGCTATTACTGACACAGCCAGAAGTGAAAATAATCGCGCTTAAAAAGCCAATTTTAAGTGACGTTCGCAATCCCGCAACCATAGTCTTACCCTAATATCTTAATGATTATTGGGCCATTTTTACTGAAATTGCTTCGCCCTTCACCTGTTTTTTTAACATTCTTTTCGTTCTGTCTACCACATCACCCACTAATTGACCGCATGCTGCGTCGATATCATCACCTCGCGTTTTACGCACAACGGTTGTAAACCCATATTCCATAAGCACTTTTGCGAATCTATCAATACGCGAATTGCTTGAACATGTATAAGGCGAACCTGGGTAAGGGTTAAATGGTATTAAGTTTATTTTACTAGGTGTGTCTTTCAATACCTTTGCCAACTGGTGCGCTTGTTCAGTGCTGTCATTGATGTTTGAAAGCATAACGTATTCTACCGTCACACGGCCTTGGTTCGCTTTAGATTTGGCCAGATAACGACGTACGCCTGCTAAGAAGGCTTCGATATTGTACTTCTTATTGATAGGCACGATCTCGTTGCGCAACTCATCGGTGGGTGCGTGTAATGAAATAGCTAACGCTACGTCTATTTGGTCACCCAACATATCTAGCGCAGGTACTACACCAGATGTACTTAGCGTAACGCGGCGTTTAGACAGGCCGAAACCGAAATCGTCCAGCATAATATCCATTGCTGGTACAACGTTTTTAAGGTTAAGCAGTGGCTCACCCATACCCATCATTACTACGTTAGTGATAGGGCGTTTGCTTGAGTCTTTTGAAAGACCAAGGAAAGTAGCTACACGCCATACCTGACCAATAATTTCACTTACACTTAGGTTACGGTTGAACCCCTGCTGCGCCGTTGAACAGAAAGTACACTCTAGCGCGCAACCTACCTGTGATGACACGCAAAGCGTCGCACGGTCAGTTTCTGGGATCCAAACAGATTCAACTTCCTGACCACCTTCAAGGGTAAGTGCAAACTTAATAGTGCCGTCGCTCGCTTCTTGAAAGTATGCAATTTCAGGCGCTTTAATTTCGCAATTTTCAATGAGCATCGCGCGAAGGTTTTTATTGAGGTTACTCATTTCCTCGAAATCGCTGATACCGTGCTGGTAAATCCATTTCATCACCTGATCGGCACGAAACGGTTTCTCGCCCATTTCTTTGAAGAAATTGCGCAAGCCTTCGCGATTTAAGTTTAATAAGTTAGTTTTTGCCATGAATAAGATGACCCTTTTACCTTCGAGGGATGCCCCTCTTACTACTGAATACGGTGTAAAAACCAGCGATTCGACTATGTCTTGAACGACATTTAAGAAAAAGAAAAGCGCTGATTAAAATTTGCGCGGATTTTACCACAGATGAGATTTGAGAAAAAGCCGATTTAACGCAGAGAAACGTTAAGTTTGACGATGCGCGAGAAGCATGGTTTAGCTCGTCTAAATGAGCGCCGAGCAAAGCAGCATAAAGCGTGCTCAGACGCTCAGAAACAAAAAACGGGGCTTATAGCCCCGTTTATCTACCTACGTAATCTTAGCGAGTACGTGGGCAGATTTCTTCTTCAGAGAAGAAGTAAGCAATTTCACGTGCTGCTGACTCAGGTGCGTCAGAACCGTGAACTGCGTTTTCGTCGATTGACGCAGCGTAGTCTGAACGTAGTGTACCTGCAGCTGCATCAGCTGGGTTAGTTGCGCCCATGATTTCACGGTTAGCTAGAACTGCGTTTTCGCCTTCTAGTACTTGAACCATAACAGGACCAGACGTCATGAAGTCTACAAGTGCGCCGAAGAAAGGACGCTCTTTGTGTTCTGCATAGAAGCCTTCTGCTTGCTCTTTGCTCATGTGGATCATCTTAGATGCCACGATGCGAAGACCTGCAGATTCGAAACGGTTGTAAATTGCACCGATTACGTTTTTAGCTACCGCATCAGGCTTGATAATCGAAAAAGTACGCTCAAGAGCCATGTTCTCTCTCCAAACAAATAGTGTGTATCTTTAAAATTTTGGCCGCGAATTATAGGCAATAAATAGCAGCTTGACCAGAGCCTTTATCAAATCAGATATAAAGTACTGTTTTTATGCGCAAATGTAGAGAAAGGTTAGCCTGTTGGCGATGACAATATGATGACAGCGTACAGATTATTTTGCACAGAACTAATTATCGAGGACTCACCTGCCCCACTGCCTTTACTACGAAACCCTAAAACGGCTTAAAGAAACCAACGCTTAAAAAATTAAGCGTTGGCTTTTGCTAATTCTTGAATTTTACCTACGATGGCGCGTAAGCCATTACCGCGGGTTGGCGTGATATGACGCTCTAGGTCTAGTGCTTCAAAATAGCCGTCGATATCAAACGCTAAAATATCTGTTGGCGTTTTGTCATTATAAGCGGCAAGTACTAACGCAAGCAGTCCTTGAACGATAACTGCATCGCTGTCTACGTCAAAGTTGATTTTATTGCCGTCGTAAGACTCCACCAGCCAAACGCTGCTCTGACACCCTTTGACCAAACGCTCGGGTGTTTTAGCATCTTCAGGCAAGCCCGGAATAGATTTCCCTAAATCAATGATGTACTGATAACGCTGTTCCCAATCGTCGAAGAACGCTAAATCATCAATAATTTCGTCACTGCTAGGTAGTTGCATTACTATTTCCGCTTAATTTGTTTGAAAAGTTGTGTGATTAAATTTCACTGCGTGGATGATTAGAAGAACAGACCTGCTTCAAGCTGTGCTTCTTCACTCATCATATCACGGGACCATGCAGGGTCGAATACAAGCTCTACGTTGACGTTTTTAACATGGGGAACCATGGCAACTCGGTATTCAACGTCGCCAACCAATACTGGGCCCATGCCACAGCCTGGTGCGGTCAGGGTCATATCAATATTAACGCTGCTAGTATCTTGATCAATTTCCACTTTGTAGATAAGACCAAGGGATACGAGATTAATAGGGATCTCAGGGTCAAAAATAGTTTCTAACGCGTCCCACACTTGCTGTTCGCTAATATTGCCATCTTCTGGCGCGTCAAAGCTCAATGTCATCGCTTTTCGGCCAATAGCACCTGCATCAGTACCATCGATGCGGTACATGTTGCCACGCCACGTTACCGTGTAGTTACCACCGAGCTCTTGGGTGATATTCACAAACTCGCCTTCAGGGATCACGGTAGGATTGCCCGCTGGAACCAAGCGCGCTTTACAGTCGCGCTCGGTGGTCACCATTTTTTGCTTCATAAACTACTTAGTACTCTTTGTTCTACCACTGATGGCCTTTGACGTGGCACTTAGCCTACGTTAAAGCTTTCACCGCATCCGCACTCATCAACCACGTTGGGGTTGTTGTATTTAATGACGCCGTTAACACCTTCTGTAACGTAATCAATTTCTGTATTACGCAGTAGGTCGGTGGCATCTGCAGCCACGGCTACGTTAAGTACTGGCGAAATTTCAACAATTTCGTCATCGGCTTGCGCACTATCTGCGAAATCAAGCACATAGGCGTAACCTGTACAGCCGCTTACTTTTGTCGATAAACGAATTAACTGACCTGGCTTGTCTTTAAGCTTACTTTCGAAATGCTTAACGGCACTGTCAGTTAGCGAAATGAGTTTTGTACTAGGTACGAAAGTTTCAACACTCATAATGCCTCCTTAGGCCAACATCATTTTTGCTTTTTTAAGCGCAGCAAATAGGCTGTCTACTTCTTCAAGCGTATTGTAAATTGAGAACGACGCACGGGCAGTACCCGGAATACCAAAGCGCTTCATTAGCGGCTGTGCACAGTTATCACCGGTACGGATCGCAACGCCTTGTCTATCTAGAATAAAGCCCACGTCCGCCGGGTGCGCGCCTTCCAGTAGAAAGCTCAGCACGCCAACCTTGTTAGGTGCCGTACCGATTATCCGCATACCGTCAAACGCTTCGGCCTGCTCGGTAGCATAGGCAAGCAGCTTTTGTTCATGTTCATGCAAAGCATTAACATCAAGGGCACTAAACCAATCTACTGCAGCGCCCATACCAATGGCACCTGCGATGTTTGGCGTACCGGCTTCTAAACGATTTGGCAATGCACCCCATGTGGCTTCATGGTAGGTCACGTCTTTAATCATCTCGCCGCCTACCTGCCAAACAGGCCAGGTTTCTAGCACCTCTTTTTTGCCCCACAGACAGCCAATGCCTGTTGGACCGAATAGCTTGTGTCCCGAAAATGCGTAAAAATCACAGCCAATGTCTTGTACGTCAACACCGCCGTGAGCAATGCCCTGTGCGCCATCAACCAGCACCCATGCACCTACCTCTTTCGCTTTTTCAGTAAGCAGTTTAATTGGGTTAACCGTTCCTAATGCATTCGATACGTGAGGAAACGCCACCAGCTTAGTGTTTTCAGACAGCAGCCTATCGAAAGCATCTACGTCTAACTCTCCGCTGTCGAAAATAGGTACAACATTTAGCGTTGCACCAGAACGGCGACACGCTTGTTGCCAAGTCACCAAGTTTGCGTGGTGCTCAAGCTCAGTCACCATCACTTCGTCACCTTCGCTTAGTAGCTGTCCAAGACCATTGGCGACTATATTAATGGCTTCTGTGGTGCCCGACGTCCAGATAACTTCTTCACGCGCTTTCGCGTTAATGAACTTTGCAACGCTGGTACGTGCATTTTCGTAACGGCGCGTGGCTTCATCCGATAAATGGTGCGCACCGCGGTGCACGTTTGCATTCGTCCCCGTGTAAAAATCTACTAAGGCGTCGATAACGGCCTGAGGTTTTTGTGTTGTTGCCGCATTATCTAGGTAGACCAGCGGCTTGCCGTCTACCGTTTTAGATAAAATAGGAAACTGGGCACGAAGCGCTGCAACGTCTAAGCTCATTTCACCTCCATTTGGGCGAAGCGCTCACTTAAAATTGGTGCTAGCCATTCACGGACTGCCGCATTAGGCACGTCATTTATAAGCTCTTGAATGAAGCCAAAGTTGAGCATTACCAGTGCTTTACTGCGAGAAACGCCGCGGGTAAGCATGTAATACAAGGCTTCTTCTTCAATTTCAGCAACCGTTGCACCGTGAGCACATTTTACGTCATCAGCATAAATTTCAAGCTCAGGCTTGGTGTTGATAACGCCACGGCGAGATAGCAACAAGTTGCGGTTATTAAGTTCAGCCAATGTCTTTTGCGCATCACGATGAATATGAATGCGACCATTGAACACGGCACGTGCTTTATCGCCTACAATCCCACGCGCGTTTTCTTCTGTTGTGCCATTAGGCATCGCGTGCTCAATGGTGGAGTGAAGGTCAAATAACTCGCCTTCCGCCAGAAGATAAATCGCATTCATTTTTGCATCGGCAAATTCGCCGGCGTGATGAATGTCTACATCTAAACGGGAAAGCTCACTTCCATAGCCCACCATGGTGCTGTTAAGCGTGGTGCGGTTATGAAGTTTGAAGTGGCTGCCGCCTAATTGCTTGGCTTTGCCAGTAAACATAGCAAAACGATAGTGCTCTAGGTGTGCATCATCAGCAAGGTCATATTCAGCAAACGCTGTGGTTAAACTTTCAGTATCGCCAAAACCTTGCTCGATAACAGTAGCACTTGCGCCTTCAGCGACCTTCACCACCACACGCGTATGAGCATCAACATTTTGCGACGCCATGTTCACAATGCGCACTGGCGTGTCGATTTTCGCGCCTGCTTCAACATTAATAAATATACCGTGTTGGCACAGCGCATCGTTAACTAGGCCAAACATATGACGGGTTGGTTTAACCTGACCGTATACACTGCTGATCGCTTGCTGCGTGGCAGTATCATCATTATTAAGCGACGTGATGCTCATGCCCGCTGGCACATTTAGCGTGTTAACCTGCGTGACCAAGACACCGTCTACAAATACAAGGTCGATAGCATTTAGGTTATCGATAGCGGGTACTGGTAGACTATCTGCCTGAACCGCTTGCTTAGCTTCACGCTTCTCAAGTGGCGTTAGCGGCGTAAAACGCCAGCTCTCGTTTCTACGGGCTGGCCAACCATCAGCTTTTAACTTTTCTAAGGCCTGCTGACGCACGGGCGCTAAGTAATCGGAGATTTGCGCCGCATCAATGACCTGTTCTAGCCATTGACTCATGCTTCAGCCTCCTCGTACGCTTTACCTAGGAATGCGTATCCGCTCTTCTCAACTTCTAGCGCTAGTGACGCGTCACCGCTTTTCACGATTTTGCCGTCGGCAAGAATGTGAACGAAGTCAGGCTTGATGTAGTCTAGAAGACGCTGGTAGTGGGTAACAACGATGAAGCTACGCTCACCGTCGCGCTGGCTATTAACACCATCGGCAACAACCTGAAGTGCATCAACGTCAAGGCCTGAGTCTGATTCATCTAGAATACAAAGCTTTGGCTCTAGCAAAATCATTTGCATGATTTCGTTACGCTTCTTCTCACCACCAGAGAAACCTTCGTTTACACCGCGCTTCAAGAAATCCAATGGAAGCTGTACCTGCTTGCACGCTTCTTTTGCTTTCTTTAAAAACTCAGCAGCTGTTAATGGCGCTTCGCCGCGCTGTTCGCGCATAGCGTTAACTGACTCTTTCATGAATTCCATATTGCTTACGCCAGGAATTTCAACTGGGTATTGGAACGCAAGGAAAAGGCCTTCACGGGCACGCTCTTCTACTTCAAGCTCTAATAGGTCTTTACCGTTAAGCGTGGCTTCGCCTTCGCTTACTTCGTAACCATCACGACCAGATAGGACGTAGCCTAGTGTACTTTTACCGGCTCCGTTGGGGCCCATGATAGCGTGTACTTCACCAGGTTTAACTTCAAGGTTAAGACCTTTAATGATGTTTTTCTCTTCCACGCTGGCATGTAAATTCTTGATACTAAGCATTGATTACCCCACTGAACCTTCAAGACTAATTTCGAGCAGCTTGCCGGCTTCTACGGCAAATTCCATTGGCAGCTCTTTGAATACTTCTTTACAGAAACCGTTAACAATCATAGAAACGGCCTTTTCTGTGTCTAAGCCACGTTGCTGACACAGGAATAATTGTTCGTCGCTCACCTTCGATGTTGTTGCTTCGTGCTCAACAATGGCTGAAGGGTTGCGGCTTTCGATATACGGGAATGTGTGCGCGCCACATTTGTCACCGATAAGTAGCGAGTCACACTCGGTGAAGTTACGTGCTCCGTCTGCGCGAGGGCCCATTTGAACCAGCCCGCGATAGGCGTTGTTACTGTTACCCGCTGAGATACCTTTAGAGATAATGGTCGACTTGGTATTTTTACCCACGTGGATCATCTTAGTACCGGTATCAGCCTGCTGGCGACCCCGCGTTAGCGCTACTGAGTAGAATTCACCTACACTGTTATCGCCTTTAAGTACACAGCTTGGGTACTTCCACGTAACCGCAGAGCCGGTTTCAACCTGCGTCCACGAGATTTTGGCATTAGTATGCGCTACACCACGTTTTGTCACGAAGTTGTAGATACCGCCTTTACCGTTCTCGTCACCTGGGTACCAGTTCTGTACCGTTGAGTATTTAATTTGCGCATCGTCCATTGCCACTAGCTCAACCACTGCCGCATGCAGCTGGTTTTCATCGCGCTGTGGCGCGGTACAACCTTCAAGGTAGCTTACATAGCTGCCTTCATCAGCAACAATCAAGGTACGCTCGAACTGACCGGTGTTCATTTCGTTAATACGGAAATAAGTAGAAAGCTCCATTGGGCAACGTGTGCCTTTTGGAATATAAACAAATGAACCGTCAGTAAATACAGCGCTATTAAGCGCAGCAAAATAGTTATCTGTGCGCGGCACTACCGAACCGATGTATTTCTTTACAAGGTCTGGGTACTTCTGTACTGCCTCAGAAATTGGGCAAAAGATCACTCCCGCTTCTTCAAGCTTATCGCGGAACGTAGTTACAACCGATACCGAGTCGAATACCGCATCTACCGCAACGCCTGCCAGCATTTCCTGCTCGTGTAGAGGAATGCCCAGCTTTTCATAGGTGCGAAGTAGCTCAGGGTCAACTTCATCTAGCGACTTAGGCTTATCTTTCATACTCTTTGGTGCCGAGTAATAAGAAATGGCCTGATAATCGATTTTCGGATAGTCGACATGCGCCCAATCAGGCTCTTCCATTTCTAGCCATGCATGATAAGACTTCAAACGCCATTCAAGCATCCATTCAGGCTCGTTTTTCATTGCTGATATGCGGCGGATAACCGACTCGTCCAGGCCGCTTTCAAACGTTTCCGATTCGATTTCTGAATAGAAACCCGCATCGTACTTTCTTTCTAACGCCTGTTCGATCTGTTCACTCATGTTGGGATCTCACTTGTTTGCCTGCATTTGCTGCCACTAACCTTTCTATTTAACTGGCAAATAAATCACCCCACGGTCTTGGTAATTTATATCGACTTTCAACTTCAACAACGTCATTTATTTGGGTTTACGCCCAAAAGAGTTGCCAAAACTGCCAGTTACATTGCGGACAGCCTAAAATTTTGGTGCCGTAGTATATAATACCCGACTATTTCACTCAAATATTCAGCCATTAATTTATGGCCACTTACGCGTTTTAAACGCTGCTTAAAGGTCAATTTCCTTCAAACGCGCATTAATTTTCTTCCACATTCACTAAAATAAAAAAGAATGCGCCAACACTAACTACGCCTTGCCTACTACAAGAACCCGCGCTCAACGACGGTATAGGCGTTTATGCTGAAACCGCTTGGCGTAGTCTTGTGGTTACATCCACTACTTTTTGTATTACGTAATCGATGTCTTCTTGGGTCGTAAAACGCCCCACGCTGAATCTAATTCCTGCATGTGCCAATTCGTTGCTGCGGCCAATCGCTTTTAACACATACGAAGGCTCTAAACTCGCTGACGTACATGCCGACCCTGAAGATACGGCAATATCATTTAAGCCCATCATCAAGCTTTCGCCGTCTACACCCGCAAAACTCACATTTAGAATCCCTGGGATTCGCTGTGTGGCGTGGCCGTTTAAATAGACATCGTCGAGCTGTTGAAGGCCCTGCCACAGCGATTCACGCAGCGCTAATGTGCGCGCACTATCCTCTTCTATTTTTGAAGAAGCTAGCGCGATGGCTTCACCCATTCCAACAATTTGGTGGGTGGCTAATGTACCCGACCGCATGCCGCGCTCGTGGCCCCCGCCATGAATTTGTGCAACCAGATTGATTTTAGGACGGCGACGCACATATAGTGCCCCCATACCTTTCGGGCCGTATATCTTGTGCGCCGATATAGACAGCAAATCTATAGGAAGCTCAGCTAAATCAATGGCAATTTTGCCCACACTTTGCGCACCATCCACATGAAAAAGAATGCCTTTGTCACGACAAAGCTGGCCAATAGCTTGAATGTCTTGGATAACCCCAAGTTCATTGTTAACGTGCATCACCGACACCAAAATAGTGTCGTCGCGCAACGCGCTTTCGAGATCATTTAAATCAATTAAACCGTTTGGCAATACTTCAAGATAGGTAACCTCAAAGCCTTGGCTTTGTAAGAACTCACAGGTATCCAACACCGCTTTATGTTCGGTGTTAACGGTAATGATATGTTTGCCTTTATTGGCATAACCTTGGGCGACGCCTTTTATAGCAAGATTGTTCGATTCAGTGGCCCCCGAAGTAAAAACAATTTCTCTCGGGTCGCAATTAAGCGCGTCGCTGATTTGATTTCTAGCAACATCAACCGCTTCTTCTGCCATCCAGCCGAAGCGATAACTACGAGAAGCTGGGTTACCAAAGTTGCCATCCAGGGTTAGGCATTTTGCCATTGCCTCGGCCACATTCGGGTCTACCGGTGTTGTTGCTGCGTAATCTAAATAAATGGGTGTTGATAAAGCCATGCGTTACTCAATACCAATTTAAAGTTGAATACTAACTTCAATATCTTTGGTGATATGACGAAGTGATGCATTACCGTCTTGGCGGTCGGCTACTTCTTGCACATCACGCTTTGCCATTAATTCGCCAAGCGTGATTGAATTTAGAAACGCCGCAATACGGTCACTTAAATCTTGCCACAAGCTGTGCGTGAGACAGCGATCACCACCTTGGCAGTCTGCTTGTCCTTGGCAACGTGTCGCATCAATGGACTCGTCGACGGCGCGAATGACTTCGCCTATCGCAATTTTGCTTGCTTCACGACCTAATAAATAGCCGCCGCCAGGCCCGCGGACGCTGTCTACCAATTGCTCTTTACGCAATCGAGAAAAAAGCTGTTCAAGGTAAGATAAAGAAATTTCTTGTCGTTCTGAAATGTCGGCAAGAGGCACTGGACCACGCTTTGAATGCAAAGCGACATCAAGCATTGCGGTAACCGCATAGCGCCCTTTAGAAGTGAGTTTCATCGGATTCTCCCGCCGTTTTGTAGTACGGGAATTTTCACATACCCGACTAAAATGGTCAAGTATAAGACCCAGTAAATTAGTCAGGTATTGTTTTGTTTTGTACGTTCCCGAATTGTCTATACTCTTCTATACATATTTCCGTGTAAATTACTCAAGATTTGACACTCACTGGAGGCATATTGGTCACTTCACCATACTTAGACCTAGCGATACAAACGCTTCGTTGTAATCGATTATATTGACGCTTACGCATTCAAATATTGAATGAATTTCACTCAATCTGTTTTAGCTTGACTAGCTAGAAGAATCTCTCTGAAAACACATTATAATGGCAGTGTTCTAGGCGAAGTCATTCGGTTAATGGTAAGCTGTCCGCTAGTAAAACTATGTCCGAATCTGGGAAGCCTCTAAGACTAATAAAAACATCCTGACCAACATTTTTGGAATGCCAGCCGAAACCTCACAGTTGCGGCTGTTCATTACTAATCCATTTAATTTGCCACGGGCTTGTATATCCGAACCCAGTCCACCCAGTAAACGTTTTTATTGTTCGCATCAGAAAGTTCAGCAGCGTTTGGCACAACCCCGGCATCTGTCCGCCAAGATTGTTGCTCCATATTAATGATTAGGTGCATCGGCTTACTGAGGCCGGTATTGTTAGTATAGTTATACTTATCTATCACATTAAAGTTTGTGTTGTAGCTCTCTACCACACCCATTTCATTGCGATAGGAGTAAGAGTACTTATCCAGCGTTCTGACCCAATTCCCATTGATATAATATTCAAGATGCCAAGGATCACGCCAATAAACACCTATAGTGACAAAATCACTTCTCCAGTCGTCTCTTCCGTTTTCCCAATACCAAGTCCCGAAAACGTTTTCCTCATCACGAGGTTGATAGTCTAGAAACGGATCATAGCTATGATCTAGGGCGTGGTGACTTAAATGGATTCGCTGGTCGAACCACTCTTGACCGTTGCGGCTACTAGGGTAGGCTTCTAGAATATCAATTTCTTCATTAGAATCTGCACTCAGCATCCATACATTATTCGCCGTCGTAAGATCAGACATCTTAACCTTCGCCTCAACATAGACAGGATATTGTAGTGTTTGTTTTGAGGTAATACTTCCCATTAAGATATTATCACTGTTAGGTTTTTGATGTGCTTGGATTCCCAGATATTCGCCATTTGTCCATGCGTGCCCTGCATCCCATTCTGTCAGAGACGGGCCTTTCCAAGCGTTAATGAACCCTTCCTTCCAACGGCTGGTAAATTCGGTCGGGCGGTTGTTATAGGTAGAATTATAATTAAAGTCGTCAGATAACGTTTGTAGTTGCCAAGAATAGCCTTGGCCTGGATTAGCTGGTACAGGAATTCCATCCCACTCAGCGGCATGCATTGCTGAACACATAACGGTACAGGTTGCAAAAAGCAGTAATGATAGTTTCATAGCACTTCCTAATTGATTAAAAGTTAAGCTCAAACAACACTGACCCTGTCGTCTTACGAAAATTTCTGACACCTATAATCCACTTAGGCGAAAAACATCTTAAATTTTACCGCTTAGTAATACGAAAACTTCTTGTGGTCACTTCAGTGTGAAACAGAGATATTGACAACACACCAATGTTAACAATTGTCATCAACAATGTTGCCACACTTTTAAATGAAAGATAAGCTATTTTACATTTACAGAGAACGCATTTTTAGGAGAAAAGACTTTTTCGTTAAAAAAGAGCTAGATTTCAATTAGATATCGAATTCCTTAGAGGATATGTCTAGCGTATAAGGCTAATTATTATTTGAGGGCTCGCTACTAAGCAATAAAACGCTACTCCATATTTTTATATCGACGTTCATACATGTTTTTATGAGTTTCTTTAGCTTCCCTGACCATATGCGGATAAGGAATGTCCGTTGTTGTGACAAAGCCTACATTGTAATTTTCGCCATCGTGTGCCCGTCCGGTAATGGGGGAATCGATGTATTGAAACCAATGGACGCCAACGATATATGGGTTGTCGATAGCACTATTTAAATAGTTTCTGAACATTTCCGCCCGGCGTTTTTGATTCGGCGCAAAAATCTTACCGGATTTAGGATGGCCCGAATCCTCTGAACCAATATGGTATTCGCCGATAATGACTGGCGCATCTAATTCATCTAAAAATCCGAAGGTCGCTTGGTCAATGCCCTCCTGATAATAGTTATAACTAACCACGTCTGCATACTCTTTAGAGACATCACGTACTTCAGGCGCTGTGCCCCATGTAGTGAACCGATTGCCCATGTACATATGATTAGGCATCACTTTTTTAATCGCGTCTCTAACGACACTAAAGTACTCACTTGCATAAACTGTCAGTAACCAAGAGGCATCGGCAAGGAGCGACTCACTGTACGACTCGTCCTCTTTATAGTCGACACCACTGCTAAACTCACCCCATGAAGCATGATTTTTCTGCCACTGGGCATTCAGGCGGTCGATATCGTCGTATTTTTCTTTTAGCAATCGCATAAAAACTGCTTTGGTTGGACTGTCTTTGGCGTCTCTTGACAAGGCATCAAATACAATTCCGTACTGTCTGATAGCAGGGCCTGAGCCGCCCCAACTCATTTCGTTGTCAATGAAAATACCAATACACCATGGGCTGTTATTAATTTCCTTTGCTATAACTTCAGTGGTGATATTTGCTCTTCGAACAAATTCAGGGTCGAAGACATCTGGCATTTTCCCCCAAATGTCGAAACCAGAGCTAAGTGTTTTAAAATCCCCGATAATCCACCCGTTCGCAAAATACGGCATTTGCTCATTATCATAGAACATAGGATCGGTCCAATTTCCAAACGAAGTAAAGCCCCAATCTGACATGCGATTAAGAGTAACTTCTCGCCAATCATCAAGATAAGAGCCTTTTGAGGTTTCACCATATCGACGTTCTAAATTTGCCTGATAGAAGCTAAACACCTCCCCATGGGGCATGGGGCCTTTGTGTGCTTTGCGTCGATAACCGTAGTGATTTGCCAACGGGTGGTCGTAGTCGGGTAACCACTCAAACATGCTTCGTCTTTGTTGGTTGGCAACATAATGGGTCTGTTGCGCTGCGCGATAATCACCGACAATTTGTTGAGAATCTTCCGGCGTTACATCGTCCGGGTTAATATAACGAACTGACTCATCGCGATAGTCGACGCCAGTAAACGTTGACGTGTTCGACATTCGGGCATTGGCAATTGCACTTGAGAAAAATAAATAGCCTTGAGGATCAACTAAGCTCCAAACACCATTTACTTTTTCGGTACGAAAAAAACCGGTTGCTTCTCGTTTCGGCCCACTTTTCCAACCGCCAAATTTGCTGCGTTCCTGCCACCCTTGACTATTGGCTAGCTGCTCAAGCTCTTTTTCAGCTGCAGCTTTAAGCTCAGTCTCAGACGATATTTTTAACTCAAAATCCATATCGGCTCGCTGACCAAACTTATCAACCATATTCTTCAGATAGTCTTTGTTTGGCTCAGGCGTTGACTCAAAGCGCAAATTATCAACTACGATTTCTGTCGGTCTGATTTGCTTTTCGGCATATATTTTGACGCCGTAAACCTTACTGTAATCTAGCTTTAAATTACTGCCCCGTTGTAACATTTTCAACGCATCGATTTTTAAGCTCGACGGCGTATCAGACATACCTGTATCTTCGTTTAACTGATAGCCCTCTAATTCAAAATACAACGTCGTCGTTTGCCCTTCATCAAGACCAATAGCTCTTCTTTGATACTGGTTACCTGAGCCCCCCACTGCTGCTACCAACATCACTGGACCTTGCCCGGTGTTTTTTACATCAAACATGAATGCGCGATTACCCAGATGACTGGTTTCCCATGGAGTTTCGGGCTTAATGTAAATCCCAGATAAAAATGTCTGCGTGGTAAACTCAATTTTTAATGCTTGGCTTTCAAGCGCGGTATTATCTAACGTTACAGTAGCATTGATGGGCGTTATGGTTTTGAGCGATTCTCTTGTATCAAACCTGTTAACGATTATGCTATCCGGTTCTTCCGTCGGTACTTCTTCCCTACTTGTGTTCTCTGCGCCACAAGCACATAACCCCCCGATAATGGTGCCAAGTAATAGAAAACGTTTTGTTGACTTAAAATGTCTATTCTTCATGAGGTTAGTTAATAAGCGTTTAAACAATACTTCTTATTGTTTTGGCAATCATAAGTTGACACTATTTTCTTTCATAAGAGCTTGGATCTGAGCCTGAGTAAGTGCCGCCTCAAAAATGTACAGCTCATCTATCGCACCTTTAAAATAGTTTTGTGTTTCATGGTCGGCATGGGGATGATAGCCGATATTTCTCCCCACACTCAGTGGCCTGGAATCTGGATGGTTTAATTGGGTATTCACTTTTGCGATTGATTTATTTTGCGTTTTCTCTAATTTACCATCAACAAACAGCAATACATGAGTAGATATGTTTGATGATTCTCCTCCGTATAAAACAACCGCAACATGGTGCCATTTGCCATCACGTAAATCAGTCGAGCCTACTACTTGCGCGTTATATGTTCCTATTCTAAGCCGCCCTATTTCTCCGTTTGATAACTCTGGGTTAGGAGATATTTGCCACGAAGCGTAGTTTTGTTGAAGCCCCCAACTGACTATTCCATAAGCATTATCTATCGAAAAATCCTGTGGTACTTTGACCCAGAAACTGACAGTCCTCGGGTTATCATTGGCGACTCCTGGATATTCAGTAGAAAGCCAGTTTCCTTCCCCGTTTAGGGCTATCGCATTACCAAAAACACCATTAATCTGCATAACGGGCTCAAATTCCGATTCATCTTTAGCCGGATAGGATTTAGCTGACATCCCCCGACCACGAGAGGCAAAAAGCTGACTCTCACGTTCATCAAAAGACCAATGCAAAAAATTGGGGCGCACTGCGGAATTGCCTGGCAACACTCTCATAAACGCTTTGGGCTGATTAGCGATCTGTTCAATTTTATCTGCTAAATTGAATGCTAAGGCTTCATCTTTCTTAACATGTTGAAAACTCTGACTTCTATCCGCTCGGGCTTTAATTTCTCCTTCTAGGACATGAACTTGAGAATCTCCTGACTGACTAACGTCCACGCCAAATTCCGTACCCAAATCCACTATTTCGGCGCTGGGCGTGTCAATTCGAAAACCAATTGCATTTTTGGGAACTCGGGCAACTAGTCGGCCCTGACTTACCGTAACCCTGTCAGGTGAGTTCAGCGTTAAGCTAACGGGAGCTTCCAGCACCAGCACGACACCATTTTCAAGGGTCACTTCCGAATACCCTTCTGATAAGTGCAACTCTCCTGCGCCGAACGCTTTTCCTAAGGAGAAGAATGGATCTATAGTCGAAGTCGCAGCAACTTTAGTCACCGTCGCAATTCCTCGCTGTCCTTCAATGAAAGACATCGTGAACACTGCCCCCATTAGTAGAAATATACTGGCAGCCATCAACCAGGGTTTGTTTACCCAATTATTGGCATTTTGGCGCTCCAACAGCCTTTCGTTAATGACGTTAGACAACGATGTAGTATTGGCAGACTCAATATTTTCTTGTACTTCACGGCAAAATAATTGACTACTCTCAGCTGTGTCCACTTCGCCAGCGAGCAGACGATCCTGGGCTACCAAAGTTGCGATGTAGGGCAAGAGTTCAGGCTCACGCTTTATTTCTTTCAATAGCCGCTCGCTTACATCCTCACCTGCCAGATAAGCTGCAATCAACGCTTGCTGCTGTTTAGTTGGTTCAAAAGTCTGCATTTTAAGCACTCATCTTGTTTTCAACACATTCTTTCAATTTTTGGCGTAACCTGAACATTCGCATGGTCATAGTGGAATGCGCTATCTGATACTTCTTACACAACTCCGTCAACGAATAACCCGATGAAAAATGTTCCATCAGTAGTGTTCGCATGTCGGTGTTTAATTTAGCTAAACAAAGTCTCAATAAATCTAAATGCGTAGTCTCAATATCCGAGTTAAAGTCGTGCTCTATCTGAGCATTGATTAAGTCATCAAGTTCGGCATTGCCCCCTACCGCCACGGCCTTGTGTTTGCGTTGATAGTTCCTAAGCAAATTTATTGCGATACCGCGCAGCCAGGCGCCAAAGGACGTCCCAATGTCAAACTGAGACAATTTATTAAATGCCAGTATAAAGGTCTCTTGAGCAAGGTCTTCTGCTTCGTGAATATTACTCAACCGGACTCGCAAACAGGAACGAATTGGCGACTCGTAACGCTTCACTAATTCAGCGAAAGCAGAATGGTTACCCGATACAGCCAGTTTGATCAGATCAGACTCTTCTGTTTGCTCAAACATATTTCCCCTTACCAGACCTGAACTTCATAGATGGCTGCAGGAACATCTTCTGAGGGGTGCTCCACTTGCAGCACTAGCGCTGAAGTACGAACAGGCCGCGCTAATTCTATCCTATTTACAGTTTGATAATTGTCTTTAACCTCTGCAATCACTTCACCTTGAAACGTCATAATACGATAACTCTTAATACAAAAAGGTATGCGAGACTCCGGGTGCTCCATCAATACCGTTTCCAAAGCATGGTCATAATCACAGTCAAAGAAAAGTGTTATCCCATTAATTACTATGTCGTGATCCCATTCAAGCCTCAACATCGGATTTTTGTCAACGTAATCTGCAACCCAGGCATTGCTTCTTAGCCATGGCCTTAAGTGGCCATTAACCACCTGATCTTTGCTAAATATTTTTAAGGGGGGAGAAAAAGACATAGCCATGTTGTAACCGGCCGGCCTGCGAGTTGGTGTCCAGAACTCAAAGCTATCAATCCCAGAGCCCGATGGTGCCTCTTGAGCGCCATTGTTCGATACCGCTTTATGTACCTTATTATAAACTGTCATAACCCCTGTTACGCGCTGGTTAGACGTCTGTATTTCTATATTTTCATTGGCTAAAAAGCAAAAAAACGCATATTGCTCACTGACGTTAGACTCAGAGAAATCAAATTCTACGGTATGAAGACCCGCGGCTATCTGTTTTGATGAAGACTGCAAAACAACTTCTGGGGTATAGTTTTCGGTTTTTTGGCTTGTGCGCAATTCACAGGTTAGACTTGTGTCTTTAAGTGCCTTAACACTAACTGTAATTTTCGGTGCCGCGCCTGCTTCAAGCGGCACTAATTGAGCCGCAGACTGGTTGAGCAATAAATAATCATCTTGGGGCGTAAACTGCTCAAGGGCAAGTTCACTACTCACACAGATGTTTGCGTTAGTGGCTTCGTTTGATTCGGGATTAATTGGCACACCGGGAATACCATGGCCAGACAGGTTTAAACGTTGTTGCAGTTTCGTCATTTGTTCAGTTGCAAGCAAAGCTTTTGGTTTAAGCGCGAATTGCTTACACATGGCTGCGGCTTCGCCAACCGCTTGGCCACCATGGGCACAGGTGATCATCACCCGCGTCGATCCATAAGCAATATGACTTGCACTGATATTGCGCCCAGCAAAGAACAAATTGTCAATATCTTTGCTTAAAAAGCAACGATAGGGAATTTGATAGACACCTTTAGAATGAAACTGTGAACAGGCAGGTTTATCGCTGAAGACACCTTCAGAAGGATGGATGTCAATGGCCCAGCCTCCGAACGAAACTGCATCAAAAAAGAGTTTTTGCTCAACAATATCCTGTTGTTTAAGCATGTATTCGCCATTGAAGCGACGGCTTTCACGCTTGCCCGGTACAGTGCCAACCCATTCCAATGTCAAATTTTCTGTATCCTCGAATTTACCGCTGTTTTTGATGTAGTCCCAGATGCCGTATACAATTTTCCATAATTCCCATTTAATCTCTTCTGTTTCGTAGATGGTATCCCGGACGCCACCATATTCAACCCACCAGAATTTTATTCCGGAATCATCGCCTTGGATATTTTTTGAACGGGGAAGCGCACCGATTTGCTCATGTGTGTAAGCAAAAGCAGGTGCTGTATATTTCACAGGGTGGTCTACTTTCTTGCTGTAAAAAAATAGCGTATGACCGAGCAATTGATTAGATTCTACTTCTCCAGCTAATTGTTCATTAAACTCATTAGACGACTCAGCACCAATGCGAAAACTGGCGCCGGCATTAAAGCCTACAATGCCGTCACCGGTGGCATCGCAAAACAAGTCAGCGGAGATGACATATTGGGTCGAACTTTGGCTACAGAAAGCGTGAATACTGCTGATGGTAGTGTCACTGGATTTATTGACCTGGTATGCAGCTGTATTTAACAACAGCGTGATATTTGGCTCGGCAACAACTTTATCCAGTAAGATAATATCAAAATAGATAGGGTTGCCGTCTTTATTGGTATAAAGGTTTTCCAGCATGATTTCATCAATCACGCCACCTTCCCTAGACCAACGATTATTGTTACCCATGTGAGATGTTGCGCCCAGTGCCCATACCCGGACCTCACTGGAAGCATTGCCCCCCAACACAGGTCTATCTTGAACCAGCACAACCTTGGTTCCTGCTCTTGCGGCGGTAATCGCAGCGCATACACCGGCTAATCCGCCCCCTGCAACGACGAAGTCTGTTTCTAAATTTATAACTTTATTTGTTCGGGGCTTACTGCTGAATTCTTGTTTAATCATAGTGCTTATCTATCGAAAATTGTTCTTCGCGGCATGCTCGCTCGTCAGACGTTAGAGCTTGTGCAAAAAAAACGTCAGGAGAATGAATGACATCGGTTTCTTTTAGTTCTTTATTCGAACCATTTCGCATTAAATTGCAGTCGAAGCGAGCGATGAAACTGTGTTTGGTAGTGGGGTCGGCTTTATCTGAAAAATGACACATTCCCCATTGAATACCCTCAGAATTCTGCGCGTTGTTAAACGCATTTGGAATAAAAGGGCCTGCGGCAACAGGCATCATTGACGTTACGGACGCAATTGAAAACTGTACTCCGTCGGGCGAGAACTGAATGGTGTTGTTCTCGTTGCCATTGCGTGTAGCTAAAGCCGCAATTCCGTTTTCAAAAGGAAAAAATGCAGTCTCATGGCCGGAATTTAAGACGGGATTCAACGGGTGTTTCTTAAACGGCCCCAGTGGATGTTCGGCAATGGCTAAGCCATTCCCCACAAGATACTCAGGCCGTTCACCAAAAGCTGCTTTGTAATAGAGATAAATTTTACCCTGGTAAACCAAAGGATAGGGATCATGAATTGAAAACTGATCCCAGGCACCAGCTTCACCATTGGGAACGGTTTGTTCGTGGGTTGGCGCCCACGGGCCATCAGGGCTATCAGACACTGATACGGTTACTGGGCAATGATCGCCTTTTAAACCGCTAGCCTCCATAAAGGCCTGGTAATAAAGATAATATTTGCCTTCCCAAACCAGGATGTCTGGCGTAGAAACTGAACGCCACCCCAATAATGGTTTTTCAGGACGTTTGATAGCAACGCCCTGCTCTTCCCATGTAAACCCGTCTTTACTAGTGGCAAACCAGATTTCGGCCAAGTCCCAGTCAGTAGAAGGTACGGTATCTGAGCAATGCTCTGCCCCACGTGGCGGACTTATGGTATCTCGCTTGGTATACCACATGTAATAGCAACCATTTACTTTGATGATTTTCGAAGGGTCACGTCGTGATACCGTGCCATCGTTATTGCGATAATCTAAGCCTTCAACTTTGGTGTATTTAAAGCTGCTAAATAACGGGTTATCTTCCGGTCTCGGCGCTGCATAATTTTCGTAGAGTCTCTGCATAGCGAGACTCAAAGGCCTGTCTGGTTTAGTCGCCGGAATATTCCACGGAAAACTAGATAACGGTTGTTTACTTTTAGTCATCGTATACTGCTCCATTGATGCTCGCTTGACGAAATTTTGATAGTAAAAACAAACCGATGATAAATATAACAGCGCCCATGACGGCCACGGCAAGTTGACCACTCTTGGCAATTAAAGAAAGTGTGAGCATAATTGCCCCGGTAGCGGTAATACCAAACCCAATAACGCGCCCCCCTTTTTTATTTTCACTTTGGTGCTCTTGTGTAGTGACAGTGCTCGCAATCACATTTCGTTGTTCAGTTGCAGCCAACAATACTTGATAACCTGGAGCTTCCAGGTTGCGAGAGCGAAGTAAAACCTCAAACATAGATAAAACCGCGAGAGGCAGAAAGACACCAAGCATCATTTCTGCGCTACGAGACAAAGAAATATCAAGGGCCATTGGCGTGATAAATTTAAACGCAAAATTGACGATTAACGTAATTGCAGTGGTGGCCAAAATGGTTTTGCCGGTTTGATATCGAGAAAACAACAGCCAGATGGGCGGCAGAAATAAGGCCCCTCCGGTGAGAGCAGCTAAGGTCATCACCACTTCCACTACGCCCCCCAACTTGGGTACCATGAGGGCAAATGTGATAGTAGCTAACCCCAGGGCCGCTGTAGCTATACGACCGACTTTTACCAGAGACGCTTCAGAGGATTCAGGCTTAAAATGTTTGTAAATATCGTTAGTAATAACTCCTGCCGCTATGTTCAATGAGGTATTTATTGAACTGGACGTAGCAAAAACCATGGCCCCTATCATTAATCCTAACATGCCGGCCGGCAGAACTTCCTTACTCATTAAAAGATAGGCGCCTTCGTCTTCAAAACCGTTCAATTCAGGGTTCATTACTCGGTAGACCATGGGCGCAATCATCCAGACTATAGGGCTTATGAGATAAAGCCCGCCGAATAGTAGCCCCACTTTCTTCGCGTCGGAAGGACGTCTGACGCTGGTAAAACGCTGTATGTAAGCCCAATTTCCAGCGATCAAAAATACGTTGTAAACACCAAAGGAAAAGATAAACCCCCAACTGTACTCGCCGCTCGTAAGCGCAAAATAATTATCTGGTGCCATTTCAATGAAGTTGCTCAACCCACCAATTTTATCCAAGGACAGGGGTACGACAATAAGCACGGCGGTAGTCAGTACCACAAACTGTAAGATGTCAGTAACAACGACAGCCCATAAACCACCTACTGTGGTGTAAAACAAAATGATGAGACCTAGAACCACTATGGTGACTTCGATATTGATACCGGTAGAGACTTCGACGATTTTCGCTACCGGATACAAAAAGGCCCCCGTGGAGAAACTGGCGATACCTAAAAATATATAGGTATACACTTTTTGAACCCGACTGCCTAAGCGGTCCTTTATAAACTCGGCAGCAGTCAACACCCGGGTTTTCTGCCATTTTGGCGCAATAAACAAAGCGATGAGCACGCCTGCCAGACACATTGTCCATTGAATTGTCACGGCAACCCATCCATGTTTATAAGCAATGGACCCCCATACAACAAAGGTGCCTGCGGAAAAAAAGCTCATAAACAACGACAAGCCACTCATCCACCAAGGTAAAGCGCCTCCGGCGGAAAAGAAGGTTTTGGTATTTTTGCCTGAACTTGAGAAGCTAAGTCCACAGCCAACCACAAGCAAAGTAAAAATGATAACAACACTTATATCTATCATATTCATGTTTTCATTTACCTACGCTTACATGGAGCTCTTTTTCTGATAGTAACGAACGTAATCGATCGTCATTGCCGTGCCGTCTAAATCCTCAGTGATTTCACCAGAATAGTTTTGTTTAAGGATCGCCAGGCTAAGTAATATTGCCGTATCACTGAAGCAAACATCGTTTCTAACGGTGTAAAACAACTTCCCATCAAAATAGAAGCGCAGGTAGTCCTCATCCCATGCCACCCCATAGGTATGAAACTCTTCGCCAAAGTTAGCAATTTCACTGGATTGATATTCGTGCACTACCTGCCAATTGCCATTGGCAAAATATTCAATGGTAAAGTCGGTCATCAAATTTCTGTTTGCTAAACCGTCCTCGAGCCAGCCATTATTAATGCCATCGTCTTTTAACAAACCATTAACCAGTTGTATGCCGGACACATCCTGCTCAAAGGGAAAGTCGAACTGAATCCACTTAGTTCCTTGAGAATTTGACACCCAACGGGAAGCGAGTATGTCGTCAGTCATAAAGCTCTCTTTGGCATTCTCAGTCCAGGAACTGCCACTATGAGTGATCTGTACATCGTCCTGTGCTGCTAAATTGACAACAGAATCCGGTAGTTTTTCCATGGCGATAGGCAATTCGTTAACGCTGGGGCCAAATAACCTGAACTCTCGTAAATATACAGATTTTGGATTCTTCGACGTCAATCTAATTTTTGTTGTTTTTACTGGCTCATCGAGCTGTATAGAATGGACGGGTTCACCGTAGAACGTATGTGCTATTTGATTGTTGTAATGCTTTAGACCGCCGCTGGCGGTTGTCCATTTATCAGTCCAGTTATGTACATTTGAATTGACTACATTTGGGAAGTGACCTTCGTTTATATCTATCTCGCAGCGTTTTTCACCTTTTGGAGAGCCATGTGCTGGCCACAGCCAAAATGAATTATTGGTTGCTGGAGCAGCGGCATATTTGTAACGCGCTTCAAAATACCCATAACCAAAACTCTCTTTACTCCACACATTACCCGTTGTCCATTCCTGCCCTGCGCGCGTTTCCTTCCTGGCTTGAAGTTCCAAATTTCCATCCACAACCACGGCGTTTTCCCGCCAACGACTGCTGGCAACTAACGGGTGAGCAGTAGGCCCGTTTTGCGATATCCAATTATTTTCAAGTTCGTCGTTGGGATAATCAAACTCGTCTTGCCAAACTAGCGTCCATTGTGAATAATCAAACGTACCTCCCGACACTTTGCTCTCAGGCTTCATAGTGTCGTCTCCTGGTGGAAAAAGGTTGTCACCTTTGTAACTGACAGATTGCGTACTCGATTGTGTAACTTTGTCACCAGTATCGTCTTGCATTACATTTAATTGCTCTGTTGAACCACATGCCCCAAGTATCAAACTTGTTGCCAACACTATTATCAATGATTTATTCATTACAATGAGTTACCTTTAAAAATGCAGCTATTGTCATTAGAGGAAAAATACAGGCGTAAACTTTCACTTTTCTTGAGCGCTCTTCCCGTTGCGCTGAAAAAACTTGATCTTATTAATAATGTCTTGAACGCTCGGATTTGACACATACACAGATAAATTAGTGTAATTAAGTGTTTATGGGGTAAGGTAGGTAATCGTTAACTACTTCGTTGTAGCGTCTATCGTGAGACGCTTACGCAAAGTTAAGGATTCGAAATATATCGGCTATTGCAGTACAGAAACATGAGAAAACTTTGATGTTTTTTTCAAGAAAATGTAGCGTGGACTCACAATTTTAGGCTAGGTGCATATAAATGTTCTCACTATTTGTTTGATACGTGAAATTACACGTCTTTCACAATGTGATGTTGGAGTGTTACGCGAGTCAATACAAATATTAACTCATTGTAAAAGAAGCCTTTTGGCTAGTGTTGCTGTGTAGAGGCAGAATATCGGTAGCCCTATAAAAACAAATAGGGCTTTTGCTTTAAATTGCTGGATCGAAGGAAGAATGGGCTTTTTCGCGCTCTTGAGTCTCTGTTAAATCAAAGCCCGTTTCTGCGAAATCTTCAGCGCTAATATTGTGTAAATTATCGGTACACACATCGCCACCTAGCGACTGAATGACCTTGCACATCTCTTCCACTTTGGTGTCCATTTGGTGCATGTGCTCTAGCATTATGCCCATCGCATTGGCCACAGGATCAGGGTTATCTGGCGCGACAGCATAGGCATCAAAGCCGTATTTCTGGGCAATTTTATCTCGCTCGGGGTTTACCGACGCATTCATCTCTTTTTGCTTAGATATTATAATGCGACCGGGGATCCCCACCGCCGTAGCGCCATCTGGAATATCTTTAACGACCACAGAGTTAGACCCTACTTTAGCATTTTCACCTATAACAATAGGCCCCAACACTTTGGCTCCAGCCCCAACAACTGCGCCTTTTTTAAGGGTTGGGTGGCGCTTACCTGCTCTCCAGCTAGTGCCTCCAAGAGTAACGCCGTGGTAAAGGGTGACATCATCGCCAACTTCTGCTGTTTCACCAATAACCACACCCATACCGTGGTCGATAAATACCCGTCGTCCTAACGTGGCACCGGGATGAATTTCAATCCCCGTAAGCCAGCGGCTAAAAGTTGATAAACTGCGTGCCAACCATTTCCATTCAGCTTTCCATAGTTTGTGACTAATGCGATGCAGCCACACTGCATGAAGGCCTGGATAGTTGGTTAGCACTTCAAAGGTATTTCTTGCCGCTGGGTCGCGATGAAATACACCTTGAATATCATCTTTTATACGGGCGAACATAATATTTACTCTTTTTCTTCTATCGTTGGTGCAGGGTCTGCATCGCCTGAGTTAGCATTCTTCACCGATTTATCGATAGACGCCAATATACCGCGTAATATATTAAGCTCTTGAGACTCAGGACGTGCTCGGTTAAACAAGCGGCGCAGCTTAGTCATAACCACACCCGGGTGACTTTTACGAATGAATGACGTGCCTTCCAGCGTGGTTTCCAAATGCGTATAAAAACGCTCTAAATCGTCATTCAGTGGATATTCTTCCTCAATGCTTGGATAGGTTTCGCGATTTAGATAGGCCATGCGAATTTCATAACAAAGAGTTTGCACTGCTGCTGCTAAATTAAGTGAGCTGTATTCAGGGTTAGCTGGAATACACATATGGAAGTGACACTGCTGCAGCTCTTCATTAGTTAAACCACTGTTCTCACGCCCAAACACCAAGGCTACCGGGTACTTTTCTACTTCTTGGACCAGCTTCTCGCCACAGTCGCGCGGGCCTAACATAGGCCATGAATGAGTGCGAGAGCGTGCTGACGTCCCTACTACCAAGCCACAGTCTTTAACTGCCTCTTCCAGCGTGCTTACAATTTTCGCGTTAGCAAGCACATCACCTGCCCCTGCCGCCAATGCACTGGCTTGACCGTCTGGCTCATTTACTGGGTCGACAAGATATAAGCTGCTCAGCCCCATGGTTTTCATAGCTCTTGCTGTCGAGCCGATGTTTCCCGTGTGAGACGTGTTAACTAAAATAATGCGAATATTCTCGAGCATGCGTGTAATACCTACGTACTTATTTGGATAGCGTCTTTAATTCGATAATACGCGCTTTTGGCGTACTATCTTACAGACCTTAATAGCGCGAAGTTTAACACAGCGGCAGTATAGATGGCTATTCACGCTATTGTGCTGGGATTTCATTTGCATCGCGCATAGATTCTGGTAGACTCCGCCCGTTTTCGAAAACAACTAGCTATTTTTTGTACAGTTAGTTTGTTTCATTGGTCTTTTACAATTGGTGGTTTATCTATGCATCCTATGCTGAATATTGCGGTGCGCGCTGCGCGTGCGGCTGGAACAGTTATTGTTCGTGGTTTTGAAAAACATAATGAAGTAGCGACAGAGTCAAAAGGCTTAAACGACTTCGTTACTCAAGTTGATAAAGAAGCGGAACAAGCAATTATTGCCAAAATTCAGCAGTCTTACCCGAACCATTGCTTCCTAGGTGAAGAATCGGGTGAAGTTTTGGGCACAGAAACTGATTATCAGTGGATCATCGATCCACTAGATGGCACCACTAACTTTGTAAAAGGCATTCCTCACTTTGCCGTTTCAATTGCACTTCTTCACAAAGGTCGCTTAGATCAAGCGGTTGTTTTCGACCCAATTCGCAGCGAACTATTCACCGCGAGCCGTGGTCAAGGCGCGCAACTTAACGGTTATCGTATTCGTGCTTCTAAGCCTCGTGATCTTTCTGAAACCATTATTGCTACTGGCTTACCGTTTAAGAACAAGTCTCAATTTGGCGAGTATGCACTAAGCCTTAACAAAATTTTCCACGAAGTGGGCGACATTCGCCGCGCAGGTAGTGCAGCGCTAGACCTTGCTTACGTTGCAGCTGGCCGCCACGACGGTTACTGGGAGCGCGGCATTAAATCTTGGGATATCGCAGCAGGTGAGCTTATTGTTCGTGAAGCTGGCGGTTTGGTAACAGACTTTAAAGGCGGAAACGACCCTCTTCACAAAGGTGAAATTGTTGCTGGTAGCGTGAAGGTTGTTCAAGGCCTAGTTAAGCATCTTAAGTAAGAAGCACCTTAAGTAAATCGCTCGTAAGCACATAAACTGAGCCGATAAACCAAGCACAGTTAAACAGTAAAGGCGCTATGACACGAATGACGTGACATAGCGCCTTTTTCTTTTTCTCACTTATTGGTTTCGTTATACCTGCGGTATCACACCGCGATTACGAAAATTTTAAATTTCGCTGAGTGGGTAATGAGCTATGCGGACTGGTGTTTAACTTTAGGCCAAACAAAAATCTAAGTATTAAAAAGCGCTTGGCGACTTCGTATGTCAGTGCGCACCCCACAACGGTTATTAGCATTATTAAAATAAATTCTCCGAGTGTCGACGATACACTGGAGCTCAAAAAGAACGCCGCCACCACAATTATCGTTTGATGCACCATATAGTAAGGCAACACGCCTTTGTTCAAATAGCTCACCACCTTACTCGGGTTAGACAAATATTTTCGACCAAACCCCAATATTGCTGCCAACCATGCCCAGTGATTAAGTACAACGATTACACCAACCAAAACACGAAACCCATGAGACGACTCCATCAACTGCCCTGTAGGGCCTAGCAAGTCGTGCCGAACTAAAATTATGACGCTGTAAAGTGCTATCGCAATGGTTAAGCTTACGTAACGGGACCTCATAATTGCAGCATACAATGCGGGTCTAAGCACAATCACAATACCTACCAACATCACAAAAAAGTACTTTGCATGACTATACCAATCATTAAGTAAGTCGTGAGACGTGGGATATGCTACTCGTAGCTCCAGCCATATGGCAGTCATGCTCGTAACTACTAACACGCTAAACAGCGCCAAACTATCGAGTACTCTCAACGCCCTTACTTCCACAAATCTGATAAGCGGGAAAAACAGCAATATGAAAGCGCTATACACAAAAAGGTAAGGTAAAAACCAAAGGTGATTCCACGTCAGTAAGCCAATTACCGATTGTTTGTCGATAAACAAGTCAGTATTTGGATTAATGTAAGCAACGTAGAACTCGCTAAACGGCATGGCTAGTGCTCCGCTTACTGTCCACTCTACATAAACTTGTGGCGCGACGATAACAAACATACCGAATACAAGTGGAATTAATATCCGCAACGCCCTCTTCCCCAGTAGTGAAAGGGATACACGCCAGCGAGAGGTCGTTTGGCCATAAGCGCGGCGCAGCACGACGGTAAATACCATGGCAGAGATCAGAAATAATAAAGACATACGCCATTGGTTGGTCAATATCATCACATCTTGTAGTAGTGGAAATTGCACGTCGCTTGTTATATGCCAGCCCCACTCTAAAACGTAATACATTCCGATGTGATAAAAAATGAGTACACCAAACGCGATGACTCGCAGTGCATCCAACTCGAAATAACGCTGAGCGACAGGACTCTCGACCACGGCCTTCTCTCTCGCCTCCCCCTTTGAAGTTCTGTTAACAAACGTTGCTTCCTGATCAACATATGCTTGCGTCAATGTCCTCACTCCTATTCAATAGTGCTTAACTAACATGTTGCATCTAATGTGATAGACGTCCGACAGCAAACGCCTAAGTGACAAGAATTAAAGGAAAAAGGGTTAAGCGGTGAATAACTGGGATGAAAAATGGAGTCAGTTTCTTAGGGATTCTGAATCAAAACATAAATACGCTGCATTTGTTTTGCTTACAGCCTATTTGTTTATAAACAATTCAATCAATGCTGCGTCTAGTTGGACTGAATTTTCTCGAAGCGACAATAACAACGTAGCACTTTGGGAGCCGTACGTTTGGGAATACTCGAGTGCTTTGAGCACCGCTTTGCTCGTCATCCCATTAATTATCGCTATACGTATACTCGATCAGAAGGTAAAAGTGGGAACGACATGGCTTGGGTGGCATTTTGCCTTCGCCAGTTTATTTTCAGTAGCCCATGTATCATTAATGGTAGCATTTCGAAAGCTCGTCTATTTATTCTCTGAACGCAATTATGACTTTGGGATATGGCTCAATGAGTTCATCTACGAATATCGAAAGGATGTATGGGGCTATATTACTCTGATTACTTTTTACTATATTGCACGGTTTGGCTATCAACGCTTAATTGGTGAAGCATCACCTATTGCACGCGACACATCACAGATAACGAATGACAACGTGGCCAGCACCTTACCTGACTATTTATTGGTGAAAAAGCTCAATAAGGAGTTTTTGGTTCAAGTCACTGACATACAGCGAGTAGAAGCCTCAGGAAATTACATTAACCTTCATACTCACGTGGGCGTTTACCCCTTGCGTTATACCCTTGGCCGGTTTTGTGAAGAAGGAGCGCATCAAGGCTTTATGCGAGTGCACCGGTCGCACGCAGTGCGAATACCTGCCATTGTGTCTATAAGTTATGAAGAAACAGGGGATGGAACAATAATGCTCAATAACGGTCAATCAGTAGCGCTTTCCAGGCGATATAAAGATGATCTGAAACAAGCATTAGCCCCCAATCAATAGTAAATTCCACTTTTGATAAAGCATAAAAA
>NZ_BJKJ01000026.1:0-58034 GCF_006538305.1 Alteromonas sp. KUL17 | reverse complement strand
AGTGTGCGGTTTTTTATTGCGTTTAGTTACGTGCCACCTAGCTTTTTATCGATAGACGGCGGCAATAACAATGTTTTATTGAGTAAACGTAACTGAAAACGTTACGGGTACTGTTGTTGTTATGCTCTTAAGCCCTGCAATTTTTTGAAGTGCAGCTACGCCTTCAGCAAGGCCGAAAGACTCTGCTTTAATTAACGTTGGTGACGTGGTTGATACGGTAAGCGTATCGTCGTCTACTTTACTTGCTTTGACAGAAAATGACGTAGGAACGGCTTTCCCATGCAACATCAAAATACCGTCTACCTTCCCGTTAACAACTTGGCCCGATTTCAGGTTCTTCATCGACTCAGGCAAGTTGGCCTCAAATGTCGCTTGTGCAAACTTGGTCACGTTGAACAGCATCTCTTGCATTCGCTTGTTGCGAATATCAATGGCTGTATTCACTGACGATAAGTCAACCGCCACGTTAAGTTTGCCACCGTCAGACAGCGTACCATCAAAGCTATCAAACTTATGTACTTCGGTGACTTGTGCATTCTTCGTCGATAAGAAGTGTAGTGCACTTGTTTCGCCGTCTATTGACCAGTCGGCTGCGGCGGGAAATGCTAGCCCACATGCGAGCAATGCTGCAGACAACGTGCGAATACGTGTAGTCATCATAGGTTACTCCTTTTACTTTTTGGTTCCATCTGGCTTGATTTAACCACTACCAGAGTAATGTGGCCCAGCAACATTACTACGCTATTATACGTAGGTTAACACGCTGCGCTAAGTAAATTGTTACGCGCTAGTGCTGATGTGGGTTTACAAAGTCATCATACTGGACTACATCTTGCCATGGCACCCTTTGATCGCCCATTACCACAAAATCTGGGTTCTCTAGTGAATGACGCTGATTGTAGGTAAGAGGTTCGAAGTTAGCGGCGGCAATACTCCCACCCGCTTCAGAGACAATGCATTGGGATGCGCCAGTGTCCCATTCGCCGGTAATACCGATGCGCATAAACACATCAGCTTTTCCTTCGGCAATAAAGCAGGCTTTCAAGGAACAGCTTCCCAATGGAAGGGTTTGGTATACGCGCTTGGCGCACATTCTGCTGAGCACTTTTTCTCTCGACTGACGACGGCTTATTGCAATCATCACCACACTATTTTTAGGGTCGTCTAGCTTGCGTACGCTTATTGGGTGATCGCCATCAGGTGATGACTTAAACGCGCCTTTGCCTTTCTGGGCGTAATATAACGACTGCCCTGGAGGCCAAAAGATAACGCCTATTGTCGGCTCATTGTTCTCTATCAGAGCAATGTTTACTGCGAAATCACCGCTTCTAGCGATGAACTCTTGAGTGCCGTCAATAGGATCGATTAACCAATAACGAGGCCAATGCTTTCGCTCTTCTAGACTTGCGTGTTTGTTTTCCTCTGAGAGGATAGGAATATCAGGCGTCGCGGCTTGTAAGCGCTTGTTGATGATATCGTTTGCCAAATAATCTGCACTGGTAACGGGAGACGCATCGTCTTTTTGATAAGCGTCAAACTCCCCTTTATCGTATACGTCTAATACGGCTTCACCGGCTTCGATGGCAATTTCTTTTGCAAGTTCTAGTAGGTCGGCATGGGCGTCATCGGGCATTGTTTATTGTTCCTTAAACCACTTTTGAGCTAAAAACAGCGCGGCTATGCAGCGGGCTTCAACAAAGTCTTCTCTTGCAAGTAAAGCATCTGCTTCATTTAAAGGCCAGTGAATCACCTCAAGAGGCTCAGGTTCATCGCCTTCAAGCTGCTTAGGATACAAGTCGCGGGCCAAAACAATGGTCATATTGGCATTAAAAAAGGTGGGTGCCATGCTGACCTTATGAAGCTCCACAAGATCATTGGCCGCGAAGCCAGCCTCTTCTTGTAGTTCGCGGTTAGCCGCTTCAATGGCAGTTTCACCAGGGTCAATTAAGCCTTTTGGAAAACCTAGTTGATACGAATGTGTGCCGGCAGCATATTCGCGAATTAACACCATGGTGTTTTCATCAAGCATAGGCACTATCATTACCGCGCCCCTGTTTCCGCCAGCCATCCGTTCGAATTCACGGGTGGCGCCGTTTGAAAATTCAAGGTCTAAGCGCTCCACCCTAAAGAGTTTGCTTTGCGCAACGATTTCACGAGAATGAATTTGTGGTAACGGTTTGTTCGGATCAATTTTTGGCATGTCTATCGCTACAACTTTGTTATCATACTTGTATACAATTTCTTAGCTTACTTCATTATAAGGAAAATCGCTTGCCCTTTCTGCCCTGGAATGAAATAGAAACTGTACTGCTAGATATGGACGGTACCTTGTTAGACCTTCATTACGACAACCAGTTCTGGCTACATCATTTGCCAAAACGATTGGCGGAAATAAGGGGAATATCAGAGGCGCAGAGTCAACGTGAAATGACTGCGCGATATGAGTCAGTATTCGGGCAAATTCAATGGTATTGCTTAGATTACTGGGCTGAATCTCTTGAAATGGACTTAGAAAATGAGTTTATGCCGCTGAAGCGTGAGCTGGCACATTTGCTCGCCCTTCGTGACGATACAATTCCGTTCCTTGATGCGCTTCATGACTCAGGCAGGCAGGTGGTATTAGTGACTAATGCGCACCCAAACAGTTTGGCGCTAAAGATAGAGCATACCCAGCTCGACGCACATATCGACAACCTTATCTCTACCCATGAGTTCGGCGTAACCAAAGAGTCTCAGCTGCTATGGGAAAGATTACAGGCACGGGTAAAGTTCGATGCCCATCGCACTCTATTTGTCGATGACTCACTGCCAATTTTAAATGCGGCAAAGACATACGGTATTAAACATTTACTTGCTGTCGATAACCCTGATAGTACTTTGCCAAATCGCAATATTAGTGAGTTTCCAGCGGTGCGCGATTACCGTTTAATGCTAGAAGATATTAAGCAGAACCCTGTTGGGACTGTTTCGAAAGGACGTTTTTAAAGGACGAAAGCACATGGTTTCTGACACAATTTATGTAGGGTCGCTGAATCCGGTAAAAATTAATGCTGCGCTCAATACACTCTCTGACACACTAGAGCACGATTTCGACGCTCAGGGTATGGCTGTACCAAGCGGCGTGCCTGACCAGCCAATGAATGAAGATGAAACGCGCTTGGGCGCCATTAATCGCGTGAAGGCCATGCTTGCTCATCATCAAGGTGGTCTCACAGATGCGTGGTATGTGGCAATTGAAGGTGGTGTGGATGTATTTGAAGATGGTCCTGCTACCTTTGCCTATGTGGCGATATACCATGAAGGTCACTGGTCGGTAACGCGAAGTGCAAGCTTGCCTCTTCCTGTGAGTGTCTATCAGGCACTACAGCGTGGAGAAGAACTTGGGCCAGTTATGGACAAGCTCTTTGATACGGTAAACATAAAGCAAAAAGGGGGGGCTATTGGTTTGCTTACTCTTAATCACGCCTCGCGACAAAGTGTTTATGAAGTGGCGTTAACGCTTGCTATGGCAAAGTTCCATTTCCCCGACTTATACACTGACTAGTGTTGAACCTCTTGTGCTGTGCAACAAGGCGCATTACACCGTTAATCAAACAGAGCGCCGCAAGGTTATCCTTACTTAGGAAAAATGATAAGGCGATCGCAACGGTCGCCCTGAAATCTTTACTGCGATAGGTAATCTTTTCTGGATCCTTTCTGACACTTTCCATTACTTAGGCTTTAAGTTATGCCTATGTTATTGAAAATGTGTTGAAAAATATTTTTTGACATCTTGGCTTTTTAGTTGCACCTCCTTCAGACCAAACGGAATAAGGAGAGTGACAATGAGTGAGACAATCAATACCTACAACCCTGCTACAGGTGAAAAGATCGATCATTATCATTTGATGTCAGCCGAGGACGCCGAGCAAGCAGTTACCCGTTCACAAGAAGCCTATTTGAACTGGCGCCGTACGTCATTTGAGACCCGCGCAGATTTATTTAATAACCTTGCAAATCTGATGGAAGAGCGAATTGACGATCTCGCCAGCCTGATGACACGGGAAATGGGTAAGGTTACCGCGCAAGGAAAGCAAGAAGTGCAGCTATGCGCCGAAATATGCCGCTATACGGCCGAGCACGGCGCTTCAATTTTGGAAGACGAACATCGCATTTTCGAAGGCGGTCGAGCAATCATTACGTATCAGCCCATTGGCGTTATTCTTGGCATCCAGCCGTGGAATTTTCCGTTGTACCAAGTTATTCGTTACAGCGCCTCAAACATAATGGCGGGTAACACCACGGTACTGAAACATGCTAAAAACGTGTTTGGTATGGCGCAAGCCATTCAGCAAATGTACGAAGATGCTGGCTTTCCTAAAAATGTTTACCAGTCGCTGCTAATTGATGGCAGCACGGCAAGTGACTTAATCAAGCACAAATACGTTCGCGGCGTTACTTTTACCGGGAGTGACGAAGTAGGTAAAGAAGTGGCTAAGGAAGCTGCAAGCTTGTCTAAGAAAACCGTAATGGAGCTTGGAAGTAACGACGCCTTTTTGGTGTTAGAGGATGCTGACATCGACCATGCTGTAGAAATGTGTATCCAAGGACGCGTTATTAATAACGGTGAAACCTGTGTGGCGGCTAAACGCTTTGTTATTGTGGATAGCGTCTATGACGAATTCCGAGACAAATTTGTGGCGCAGTGTAAAAAGCTAAAAGTTGGCGACCCCACAAACGAAAATACGGATTTGGGCCCAATGGCGAGAGAAGACTTGCGCGATGAACTTCATGAGCAAGTGAAAAAGTCGCTAGAAAACGGCGCTACGCTATCACTGGGTGGAGAAATTCCAGACTCTGATGGTTATTTCTACCCAATTACGGTGCTGGAAGATGTATCGCCAGGTATGCCCGCTTATGATGATGAGCTATTTGGACCAGTTGCGTCGCTCATTCGCGTGCGCGACGACAAGCAAGCCATGGAAGTAGCAAATGATTCACGTTATGGCTTGGGCGGCGGTATCTTCAGTACAGATACCGACAAAGCAATAGCATTGGCGAAAGATGAATTTGATACCGGTATGGTTAATATCAATGGGTACTCTTTGGCACAACCAAACTTACCTTTTGGTGGTGTGAAAGACAGCGGTTACGGTCGTGAGCACGGAGGCTATGGTATGCGTGAATTCGTCAATATCAAAACTATCATGGTTGCTGAGAAATCGGCCGAGTAGTGCACTTCGGTAAGAAGCAATGAGAAGAAAGGCGAACTTGGGTTCGCCTTTTTTGTTTTGCTGTACGCCCTATTCATTAAGGTAGTCGCACAGTCAAGTCCATGTAATTGAAAACAGTCAGGCCAAAAAACAGTGCGCAGTCAACTGGGCTGAATAGTTTCGTCCGGGCAAACGGTCTTTTAATCAAATATCTGTGTATTAATGAGTAGGGAATAACATAAGGCGATGGTTATGACGGTTATAAATAAACGGTTAAGTAATGCAAGATCAGGCATTGGGCTTACAAGGCAGGACAAACAGCGCGGTAGAAAACAAACTGCGTTTTTTTGCGCTATGACAACCACTGCTATTCTATCGTTCTCGGCTTTAGCGCAGCCGTTGTCTCAACCATCAACTACATCAGACGATGCCGGCCTAAGCACCAGTCCTATGGGTTGCCATAACGTTTCAGTGCAAATATTAGGGTCGGGTGGACCTGAATTGGATGACGGCAGAACATCTAGTGCCTATGTGGTTTGGGTAAATGGCAGCGCCCGCGTGTTGGTAGATGCTGGAAGCGGAAGCAGCGTTCAGTTTGGCGCTGCGGGGGCGACGTTTGAATCGTTAGAAGTTATCTTGCTTTCCCACTTACACACCGATCACTCCGCCGATTTGCCAAGCTTTGTGAAAGGTGGGTATTTCACCGATCGCGAGAAAGATTTAATAATAATGGGGCCAGAGGGCAACGACATTATGCCGTCCACAAACGCCTATGTGTCGTCGTTAATAGGGAAAAACGGCGCGTTTAAGTATCTATCTTCTTACACCATAGAAGGCCAAGATGACTATACGATATCCACAAAAAGCATCGGGGCCACAACCTTTGAACAACCGTTTAAACGCAATGTAAACGATAGCGTCAGTGTTGAGGCAATGACGGTGAACCACGGTCCTATCCCAGCATTAGCGTGGAAGGTCAAGGCCAATGGCTGCGAGGCGGTATTTTCAGGCGATACCAATGATAAACAAGGAAACCTTGCTCGTTTTGCTAAAAACGCGGACCTTTTGGTGCTGCACAACGCCATTGGTGATGACGCGGGTCAGGTTGCTAAGAACTTGCATATGACGCCGACTCAGATTATCGACATTGCCGCGCAGTCAAACGCTAAGCAAATAGTGTTGTCTCATATTATGAAACGTAGCGAACCGGGTCTTGATGCACTTACTGAGGCGATTACGGTTGTAGCTGAAGGTCGAGTATATGCCGCTGAAGATTTAATGAACATTACCCTGTCTGAACAGGAGTAAAATAAGCGTAAACCGTCTGCGATACACGGTTTACGCTTTTATAGAGGTTCTCTAACTATTATTGAGGGGCAAAAGGCAGCGGAATGGGCGTACCGTTTACACTGGCTTCGCCATCTTTAAGTGTTAGCTTTGTCTCGTAACCTTTCTCGGTTTCTTTTATTAAGCCTTGTTGAGCGAAGGTACTTAGCATCATAGGTGTCTGTTGTTCTACAGCTGCTTGAAGCTCTTCAGCCGTCATATTTTGTGCTTGTGGCGTCGCCATTAGTTGGCCCATCATATAGCCAGATGCCATACTCTGTGCAAGCGCTTTATCGGCGGTGATTTGTGCATCAGCCAGCAAATGCGTGACCCAATAAGCGGCGTCTTCCAACGTACCGGGAAGTGCATCTATACCCACTAATTTCGTGTTTGCGTAAGCGTTAAACGACCCTTCAGGCAACGTTGCTTTCAGCTTCGTTATATTAATCTCAGGCTCGGCTTTAAGCTGTGTTAGCAAGTTAGCTTCAATAAACTCCATCATTTTGGCTGGCACTTCTTCAGAAGGCACTAATAATGAATTGTTGCTAAATTCTTGATAGGCCTTAATGAAGTCGATATCTAAGTTATTGATGGCAACGCCTAATACCATGTCTGTAGCATCAAGCTCAGGGCCCACGGCTTTGTCGACAGCGTATTCTACGTAGACATTGGCGGTGTTATTGTCTTCGTCAATCTTGACGTCAGTAGCAAAAGCTAGGTTCTCAATCTTAACTGTCGCACCTGGCTCAATGTTAGAAATTTCTATGCTTCCAATACGCGCCTTACCAGTAGATTCAAATAAGTCACCTTTGAACGCCGCTACCATATCGCCGTCATAGCTCATATCCATAGACAGATTTTTCATCTCTAAGGAAAATTCATCTGCACTTATGCTTAGCGATTCACCCGACGACGTATACAAAGTTTTGTCACCATCAGGCTCAGCTTCACCCGCATAACCAGAGAAAAGTAGCGTGAACCCCTCTTCTTCGGCCGTCGCGCTAAGCGCTGGAATAACGTCTGCGTAGCTTAGTCCACCAAACAAACCAACCACGCCTTCGTTGCGATAAATTGGCTGTTGGCCATCCCACTGAACGTATTCTCTTAACTCATCTCCATCAATAGAGACCGTATAGTGAACGCGGCCTAATCCTAAGCCATCGCCAAAGTACACCGGTCCGTGATGAGCTACTAGCGTGGCGGTAATGCTAGGGTTTTCTTCCATTGGTATATCAGTGGAGTCAACATTCTGTGCATTGATTAGCGCTTGAAAATCGACAGCAAGCTTGATTTCCGCTGTTGTCGAAAACCAGCCTTTGTCATACGAAAGTACCTCGGCAGAATAAACGGCTTGTTGGTTAATTTCGTTTACGGCGGCGCTAACATTTTCGTGAACGCTAGTACCAATAAAATAAGGGGCAACGCCAAGTGCAACCAAAGTTACGCCCGCGCCAGCTAGAAGAGGTTTGTTCATGATTACAATCCTTTGTTAAAAAGTGTTCCCAGTTCCTCTGGCCACAAACGTGAAGTACGTTGGTGGCCTAGAAATTCTACGCATAGGTTGTGCTATGCATCACAGCTTAATCGCAATATAGCCGCTACGATCCGGCGCACCAAACAAGCGTGCGGCCTGATGGACTTCTTGCGGTAAGCTGTCGTCAGGCTTAAATTTACCACTTACTCGAATATTTTTCATCGTAGTAGGGATAACCGCATCCATCGACAAGCTTAGTAAGTTAGGCTCGCTTACTAGTATTCCAATGTCATCGCCTTCACAACGCAGCTTTGCGGAATAAGTGCCAAAATCAATAGGACCCTGTGTACCGGCAACCGTCGCGTTTAGCCAATCTCCGGTACCGTTTAGCGATTGACACGCAGGCCCAAACGTTAAGTCACTAAGCGACACTTTAAAGCGCCCTCCAGCATTTACTGGCAGCGGAAGGCGAACTTGTGCAAGCACGCGGTCTACCGGTAAATACAGCGTGAAGTTTTCGGTATTTACACTGTTTTGGCTGAAAAGCCCCGTGGTAATAGGCCCTTCAAATGCAATGTCGTTTTTATCGCGAATATTACCTGCTTTAAGGTTTAATTTAATTTTACCTATCAACATATGTAAGGGGCTAAGCTCCCATTTTACATTCTTGATGGGCAGGCCATTAACTACTACAGTTTGCGCCTTGCCTGAAAACAAGGTGCCGCTAACACCACTAACGGCAACATTGCTAGGTAACGCAATACGGCCAATAACGTGAACAGCAGGCATGTAAGCAATGGCAAACAATAAGAAGGCAATAATGCCGCCTATAATCCAACTAACTTTCAACTTCATGCTTTACCTAATTGTAATCGGCGGATTTTGATATAGCCCGGTGCATCGGCCTCGGCAATATCCGCTTGAAGAATAATCACGCCCATATTTTCCATGGCTTTGAGCCATTCTAAAACACTGTTAAACGGCGCCTGATCAACCCACACTTGAAGCTCGTCGCCCTGTGGCTGCATACGAGAAATAGCAATGTCGTGTTGAGCAGTAGTGCGGTTTACCGCTTGTGGTAACGAACCAGAAAAAGTACGCTTTCCACCGCTACTGAGGCGTAGTTGCTGCGCTCTTGCAGCACTGTCTTTTACCCAAACCAGCAGTGATTGCTGGTTGTCGAGAAGCTGTTTCTGTTTATCTAAAGCAGCATTAAGCGGAGACCAAACGGCGAAATAAAATAGCGCAATTACCATTAGTACCGCTGAAATAAGAACTAGCTTTTGCTCGCGTTCAGTAAGCGCTTTGTACTTTTCTAAGAGTGCATTCATGAGGTACTCCTTACTGATACTGTACCTACAACGCCATTGTCACGATTATTTATGGCCCCTTGTTCAACCACAAAGCCTGCGCTTTCTGCTGTACGTTTAAACTGCTCTAGCGCTTCAAAGTTTTTACCTTGCGCCTGAATGCGAATCTCAGTGCGGGTGGCATCGAAGCGCAGTGTTTGCGGTTTTACATCAGTGGCTGAAAAAGCCGGAGCGAGCTGGTCTAGCATAATAAGCATAGAGGCACTGCCACCGCCTTGTTCTAACTTGGCAAGCTCGCTTTGTAGCTTCAATCGCACGTTGCGATAGGTACCAATATTGGGGAAACCCGCTTTAACAGCGGTATTAATCTCACTGCTTAACGCCTGATTTTGGGCTTTAAGCTGGTAAAGAGAAAATCCTTTGTCGATAAGGCTGGTGCATAGCGCTAACACTGCTAATACTGCAGCAACACGCCACTGATTCAGAACACCGCTGCGCTTGCGCTTTACCTTGTAATCGCCTTGGCATAGGTTAAAGCTGCTTTGCATCGCCTCTTTTGCCAATACTTGCATAGGCAGCTCTAAGGGTGCCTGCGCTTCCTCAATATTTGGTAAAGTGCTTAAATCGATACCCGCATAATTGGTTATGGTTATCGGGCTTTCTTGTTGTGCTGTAAAATGGACAAGAGTTGGCAGTAACCATGTTGCCTCGCCCTGCACGCCTTTGAATGTGTCTTGTCGCACGAGAAGCTGTTCACCTAACGTAAGCACTGACCAACCGTTTTCGGTGACTGGCACTGCGAGTACATCAGGAATAATGGTGTCGCAGAATAACCCTGCTTCGCTAAGCCAGGACTGCCACAGTTCCATCTTTTCATGGCTAACTACTGCAACGGCCTGTTCATCGCCTCGTTTAGGGCCGATCGCAAAAAATTGCTGGCTAATGTCAGTGGCTAGCTCGTCTTCTAGCATAAACGGGATGGCAGAAATGATCTTGCGGCCAGCTTTAGGCGGCAGCTCAACCCATTTGAGTAAAACTTCGCTGCTAGGCGCTAAGGCAATAACACTTCGTTGTCCCGCGCGTTCGGTCAGCGAAGATAAGGCTTCTGCATTAGGCAGCTCGCCCGATGCAATTATTTCATCTTCGGTACGCGAATAAACGAGCCAGCTAATTGGGTCTGTATGGTTGGCGCCTAAACGCACCAAGAGTTGTTCCATCAATAGGTTCCCCCAAACTCGCGGTTCACAATGCTAACGCCAGTATCGGCATTAACGTGAAACACGGTGGAAAGCTTAAAGGTTGCTTTGTTGTACTGTGTTTTTGTATGCAACATAAAATATTCAGTTTTAACCGAAAACCAATCTTGTCGAGAGCTTGTTAAGTTAAGCGCTTGAATAGAGGGCTCGCTTAAAAATGCATTGGTATCGTCCCAGCCGTTTTGCGGGCGACTGCTAATCAAACTTGCGGCCTGCTGAATATCTAACCCTGTTAGACCTGCAAGTAATGGTGCATCTTCTTCTTCTAATGTGTTGACGTTAATTTTCAACTCATTGTAATCCGGGATCACACAAACTAATGGCAGTAAGGCGTCTAGCCACTGTGGTGATACACCGTTAATAATACGCAATTCGCTTTTTGATGCCAGTGGTCCATTAGCCGCAAGGTATGGAAACTCTCTGGACTCGTATTCGCTGTCTTCCGCACCGTAAGGGCGCATTCTGTCATCTTCGTCTACCCAGTCGGCTAGACTGTCCCGTAGGGTGTCTGCGGTGTAGTTGTCTAACCCGTCAACGCTAAGTGATAGCAACATGGTGTGAAAAGCGTCCATGGCTTCTGTGGTATTACTCGCCCCACTGCTGCCGGTACCGCTGTTATTGTCAGTGCCCCCTGCACTGCCCGACGTAATCGCGTTTAAATTAAAACACGCTTGCAAGTCGTCTAAGTTAGCGGTTAAACCACCGTTTTCTAAAGGATAGCTGAATTCTTGGGCCCAAGGTTGATCTATAGAAATCACCTCCGGGCTTTCTTCTATTAAAGACTGAATAGACTTGCGTGCAAAGGCCTCGGCTCCCATGGCGTACCAGTAAGCTTGGTTGTTGTCTTTTAAGTTCATCGTACGCTGCACCTGAAGCTGCAAGCGTGTACCCATTTCTGTGGCTAATACCGCCACCAAGGCTACTATCATGAGCACAATCATCAATGCCACGCCTTGCTGCTTAGCGGGTGGTGTTATTGTCTTGCGCTGAGTATTTTGAACTGTCATGAAGATTCACCCGTGGTTAAGGTAAATTCTCTGCGTATTTTTCCGAAGTCTTTACTGACAAACTCAATGGCCACCGCGCGCGGCAGTGAAGCCCCTTTATAACTCTCGCTCCACGACAAGTCTTCGTCTTCATCTAACGAACTACTGTTAGCGGTGGCAAGAAATTCAATTTTTAAGCTTTCTACATCCTCTAGCAGCACACGGACTTTGGGCTCGTAGCCTATGACATTATCCACATAGTTGCTGTAAAGGCGTTCCAGTTTATTTTCTTTTAGTCTATAGGCCACAAATTGTAGGGTGCTTCGTGGCAACATTAACTGAGGGTTGTGCCACCCTCCGCGCACAAAGCCAATGCCGTCATCGTCACTATCGTCGGTTTCACCACCTGACATAACTACGTCTTGCTTTTCTCCGTTCACCCTTGCTGCGCGAGGCACTGCTTGTTGTAGGTCTCGCTCAATCGTGATCATGGCACGCTGCAATAATTGAAGTTTTGCAAAACGCTCTTCTGAAATGTCATTGCTGTCGATAACTGTGGTGAGTAGACCTGTTGATGCAAGCCCAATTAGGGTGAATATGGCCATAGCAATCAGTATTTCGATAAGCGTAAATCCGCGCTGCATACTAATTTTCCGCCGTCGGTTTAGCCACAAAAGTGGTTACTGATGTTACTGAGCTCCCGTAGCTCTCGTCTTCACCCACCGAAACGGTTACTGAACGCAAGTCGTTGTCGTTAGTTTTTGTTACTGTTTGCTGCCAGTACCATGTGCGATCGGCCATCTCCATCGTGCCCTTTAAATTGTTTTTGGGCGGCCACGTGGTATCTAATTGAAGCTGGTTTAAGCGATTGCTTGCCACCCAGTTTGCAAAGGTGACAGATTCTATTTGCCCAACGCTTGATAAATGCTCGCCTGCAGCTTTAAGTACTGCAGTGCCGGTGAGTGCGAAAATAAGCAGGGCTACCATGACCTCCAGTAGCGTCAAACCACTTTGCTGGAGCGGTGTGGCAGGTGCAACGTTTTTTGTCGATGCATCAACATTAAACGCACTCATAGTGGTCTCTCCAGAGGCCCTTCAAGCACTAAAGGCGGAAGATCTTGGTTTTGCAGGCTGTAATAGACGGGGTTGTCGCCGTCATCACCTTCGTAATTAAACGACAAGGTAAAAGGCGTAATTTCGCCACTCGACATTATAAGCACTTGAGGCGGCGGCAGCTTTTTTTCTTCTTCGTTACCTATTTCAACCCCTTCATCAGAAACACTTAAATTCTCGTCGAACAGCTCCCTGTCAAAGAGCCTGTCTTCAACATCCCATGGTAAGTCGTCTAAATTTAAAGTGAAGGTGAAAGGCTCAGGTAACGTATAAGGCTCGTAGGTTTTTTCGCCTTCGATACGCTGCCACTCATCATCGTCGTCTAAGTAGACAAAGTAGTATTCATTTTTATCGGCTTCAAACCGCACACCAAGCTGTTGTTGATTTAACACCGCAAAATCGCTGGCCATATCAACAATCACCTGCAGGCGTTGGGCTTGGGTTTTTAGCAGGTCAGATTTACTCGCACCGAATGCGTTAAACATAACGTAACCCGCCGCCAATCCCATAAGCAGCAGTACCAGCATGACTTCTAATAGGGTAAAGCCTGCTTTTTTCAAAGATGTACTGCCGCGGTTGCGCATAAAGGTTAGTTCAGGTATTCGTTAATGTTCCAGTTACCAATGTCATCATCAGTACCCGGTTCGCCGTCTGGACCATTAGAGAAAATATCAACTACGCCAAGTTCTCCCGGGCTAATTAGTGCATATGGATTGCCCCACGGATCTTCAGGCAGACGTTTAATGAAACCACCTTCAGGGTAATTACGAGGAATCGGGTCGATAGTTGGTGCGGTAACTAGCGCTTCTAGTCCCTGTTCTGTGGTTGGAAAGCGGTTGTTGCGCAGCTTGTACATTTCAAGCGCACTTTCCATTTGCTGGATGTCTACCGCCGCCTTTTTAAGCTGCGCTTCTTCTTGGTTACCCAAGATTTGCGGTGCCACCATAGACGCCATAATACCGATGATTAGAAGTACGACCATGACTTCAATCAAACTGAAACCAGAACTGCGATTAAGTGTTTTCATTAAATATTCACCATGTTGTTCAATGCTAAAATTGGTTGCAATATTGCCATAACGATAAACAGAACGATGCCTGCCATCGATACAATAAGTAAGGGTTCAAATACCTTAAGTGAGACACCAATAAGCGCTTCAAATTCCCTATCTTGATTATCTGCGGCGCGAGCTAGCATTTGCTGTAGCTCACCCGATTTTTCACCAGACGCAATCATATGCATCATCATTGGTGGAAACATTTTTGTGTTATCCAGCGCAGCCCGAAGGCTGCTGCCTTCTTTAACGTTAATGGCTGCATCTGCCACTTGGTTTTTAATATGCTGATTTTCCAGCACATCACCTGAAATACGCATAGCTTCTAGTAGTGGAACCGCACTGGCACTTAAAATACTTAAGGTACGTGCAAAACGCGCGGTATTGAGCCCGCGAGACACCCGGCCAATTAACGGCAAGGTTAACAGCGCTCTGTGGTAGCGTAGCTTCATGTGCTTTTGCTGCAGCACGCGCTGAATAATGACAACAAGCACGGCAATACCAATAAGCATAAATAAGCCGTAATTTTGCAGCCAGGTACTGACAGAAATTAGAAACTGGGTAATGGCCGGGAGGTCTTGCCCCATGTGATCGAACTGCCCCACAATTTTGGGCACTACCACCGTTAACAATAGCAACACGATACCCATTGCAAAAAACAGCATTAGCGATGGATAAATCATCGCCTGAGTAATTTGGCTGCGGGTTTGTTGTCTGCGTTCTGTGTAGTCAGCAAGGCGGTTAAGCACGGTATCAAGGTGACCTGATTTTTCACCAGCTGCAACCATCGCACGGTATAGCTCGTCGAACACACTTGGAAATTGACCCAATGCATCGGCAAGTCCATGTCCTTCCACGACTTTACTGCGTACTGCCATCATCATGTTTTTCTGACGAGGCTTTTCACACTGTTCAGCGACGGCAAGCAGTGCTTCTTCAACGGGAAGGGCCGATTCGACAAGGGTGGCGAGCTGACGCGTGAGTAGCGCTAAGTCTGATGCTGAAATACGGGGTTTAAATAAAGAAAACGACAGGCCTTTGCCTTCGCTTTGTGCGCGCTCTGCGACCTGCTCTACTTCTAAGGGAATTAAACCTTTTTCGCGCAGCTGTTGGCGAACCTGGCGTGCATTATCTCCTTCAAGTACGCCATTTGTATTTTTACCGCGGGCATTAACCGCCTTAAAAGCGAATGCCGCCATTTAGTCTTCCCTCGTAACTCGAAGCACTTCTTCAAGTGAGGTAGCGCCCGCCAGCACTTTACTACAGCCGTCTTCACGAATGCTTGGTGTCGTCTTTCTGATGTAGCGTTCAATGGCTTGCTCACCTACACCTTCGTGCATCATCTCGCGCACTTTTTCATCTACCAACAATAGCTCGTGAATACCGGTACGACCGCGATATCCGGTTTGATTACACGCGGCGCAGCCATGGGGCTTGTAGATGGTGGTCTCGCTTGTGGCGTTCTGCCCTAATACTTCAAGCTCAGAAGCGTCAGGCGTATGTGGCTTTTTGCAATCTGGGCACAGGGTACGAACGAGTCGCTGTGACAAGACGGCCAATAAGCTCGAAGACAACAGAAATGGCTCAATACCCATGTCTTCTAAACGGGTGATCGCGCCTGCTGCCGTATTGGTATGCAGAGTAGAGAGTACTAAGTGACCGGTTAAACTGGCTTGAACGGCAATTTGCGCCGTTTCGATATCACGAATCTCACCCACCATCACTACATCGGGGTCTTGACGCAAAATAGCGCGAAGGCCTCTGGCAAAAGTCATATCTACACGGGGATTAACCTGTGTTTGTCCGATGCCCGGAAGATCGAACTCAATAGGATCTTCAACTGTTAAAATGTTTCTGTCTCGCGAATTTATTTCGGTTAACCCTGCGTACAAGGTAGTACTTTTACCCGAGCCCGTTGGACCGGTAACCAATATAATGCCGTGAGGCTTTCGAATAAGAGATGAAAAGTGGTTACGGTTTTGCAGCGTCATGCCTAAATCTTCTAGATTTAAGCGCGCATTGTTCTTATCCAATAGACGCAGCACCACGCGCTCGCCGTGACTTGAAGGCATAGTAGAAACACGTACATCCACCGCTCGCCCTGCAATACGCAACGTTATACGACCGTCCTGAGGCACACGTTTTTCGGCAATGTCTAACTTCGCCATAACTTTAATACGCGATACCAGCATGGAAGACAGTTTGCGATTCGGGCGCAAAATTTCGCGTAATACGCCGTCTACCCTGAAACGAACCACAAGCTGGTTTTCAAAAGTTTCAATGTGAATATCTGATGCACCTTCTTTGATCGCCTCGCCCAACATGGCGTTGATAAGCTTGATGATAGGCGCATCGTCTTCACTGTCTAACAGGTCTTCAGTGTCAGGCAAGTCTTCAGCAAGAGCGAACAAATCACTTTCGTTACCAAGGTCTTCCATAAGTTGTTTAGCCGCAGAACTATCGCGCTGAAAGGCGCTGGTAAGCAGGCTTTCAAACTCATTGGCAGGAATAGTTTTCGGCACAAAGGGCTCGCCGTAGAAACGTCGCACTTCAGCGAATACATCAAACGGCGTATTCTCTGTAAAATATAAGACCGCAGGTGTTTCATTGGTTTCCAGCAACACCTGATTACGCTTTGCAAAGCTAAAAGAAAGCTGTCTTGGACCGGCCTCTTCTTCAGGCAAACCGGCTTCTTCACCCATGGCTTCTAAGGCTTCTTCTTGTGCCTCTAATGCCTGAGTAATCTGTTCGTCCTGCCCTGCCATGTTAGTCGTTACCTTCTTCTTGTTTCTGCTTCTCTTTCTCCGAGAGGTATTCTTCAAATGAAGGAGGTAAAGCGAGTGCATCATCCCATTGAGGAATGCTTGGCGTCTCTTCATAAGGCATTAGCGAAACACCTTCTTGCTGGCGTTTAAGCTGAAGTGCGCGAATGTAGTTGTATTTGCGATGGCTGATTGCGTTCATTGTTGCGCCGTCGCGGACGATAGTCGGCTTTAGAAATACCATCAAGTTGCGCTTACGCTTGCTGGTTGATGTCGATTTGAATAAGTGACCGAGTATTGGAATGTCACCTAATAACGGTACTTTTGATTCACTTTCTTGCACGTCTTCGTCAATCAAACCGCCAAGAACAATAGTGCCGCCATCATCTACGATCACTGTGGTTTTAATTTCACGCTTGTTAATTGAAATATCTACCGATGTAGCGCCACTTACGCTAGACACCTCTTGTTCGATCAGCAGCTGTACCGCGTCGCCTTCGTTGATTTGTGGCGTAACTTTAAGTTTGATACCCACTTCTTGGCGGTCAACGGTTTGGAAAGGGTTAGAGTTGTTCGCCCCTGTAGTTGTGCCTGTGATAATAGGCACTTCCTGACCTACAATGAAAAACGCTTCTTCGTTATCCATAGTAGTTAGGTGAGGTGTGGCAAGAATATTTGAATTGGTGTCGGTGCTTACTGCTTGTACTACCGCGCCCCAGCCATTTTCGATAACGCCGGCAATAAGGCCGTTAGCGCCGCCTAAAAGGCTCGCTAGTGCGGTGTAATCGCCTTCGATCGTGTCCGTTGTTTCCACCACTTCACCGTTGGCAGTGATGTTTGTCTGCGTAGTTTCTCTATCTTCAGCTTGTCGTAGTGCTACCGCCAATGAGCCGACGCCGATGACACCGTTATTGAATTGAGTACCACCGCCTTCTTCTGACACCCACTGCACACCCAATGTAGTGCCGTCGCCTTCAAAGACTTCAACGATAATGGCTTCAACTTGTACCTGCGCACGGCGAATATCAAGCTGACGTACTACCTCTTCTAACGAGCGCATCATGTCTGGCTCTGCGGTAATAACAATGGCGTTAGAATCTTCATGTGCATCAATGCTGATTTCACGGTTTGAACCCGCTCGGCGCGATGTAGTGCCACCGCCTTGCTCTTCTGCTTGAATGCTAGCAGATACGCCCTGCAATACTTTTACTAAATCTTCCGCTTTAGCGTAGTTAAGAAACAGCACGCGGGTGTTGCCGTTTGATTCAAGCTCTTGGTCCATGCGCTGAATAAGGTTGATAAGACGCTGGCGTGCTTTAATATCGCCGCTCACAATAACCGAGTTAGTTCTGTCGTCTGCCACAACGCGAGGCTCCGACTTAGTTCCTGTATTAGCTTTTCCTTGCGACTTATTAATGCTGTCAATAATGCGCACCATTTCTGATGCTGACGCATAGCGAAGTTTAACGATTTCTACTTCTTCGTCACCGGCACGGTCCACGCGCTCGATAATTTCTACTAGTCGGTTAACTACCGCAGCACGGCCGGTTAGCATCATTACGTTCGATGGGTCGTGGCTAACCACGTTACCGCCGCCCGCCTGGTCATTTAGCTGACGTAAAATAGGTGCAAGTTCGCGCACCGGTACGTTATAAACAGGTACAACGCGAGTGATCATTTCATCGCCGTCGCGATTAGCGCCTTCAACAACAGGAATATTGGATGTTTTAGCGTCTTTCGAGCGAACCACTTTCAAAATACCGCTAGGCATTTCTACAACGGCGAAGTCATACACTTGTAGTACGTTTAGGAAAAACTGGTAGTACTGATCTTCATCGAGCATGTCATAGCTGCGTACGCTTATTTTTCCACGTACGTTAGGGTCAACAATAATGGTGCGCTCAAGATTTTTACCAACAATATTAATAAACTCGTTGATGTCAGTATCTTTGAAATTAGGCATGTACTCAGCGGCCGTCACCGAGAAACACAGAAGCGCTGTACACATGGCTGTGCTCAAGCGAGATAATAGTTTTTGGCTAGTGCGCCTTTTCATTCTAACTTCCTTCATTTCCTAACTTGTCGATGACCGAATTGCTTTATTTGTTATTTTGCTTACCTAGCGACAATATAGCGCTGCTACCGTTAGTGGTATTAAGACTCGGGTAAATCCAGGTATAGCGTAGTTAAACTGCCATCTCGAATAATCGTTAATTCTATAGTTTGTGCATTGCGTAGCTCAGACAGCGCCTCTTGCGATTGCTGCAAGTCGGTAAGGTCTAGCCCGTTAATCTGTGTAATGACATCACCAGCCTGAAGCCCTGCCGATTTAAATAATTCAGGCTCTTTGCCTGGGCTCACTTGGTAGCCGATAAGCTGGCCTTCTTCAGTTTTTGGCGATATTGAAATAAAGTCTGTGAAGTTGGCTGGACGCTCTCGCAGAGCTGCAGTTGCCTCTAATGCTTCGTCGCTAAGCTCAACGGTGTCTTCTTCTAATTCTTCTGGCTCAGGTCGGTTTCTTGCCTGCATTTCACGGCGACGATTAGCTTCGTCGTAGTCAATTCCGTCAAGCATCAGGGTTTCGTTTCTCACCCCGTTCTTAATAATAACGCGATCGTTGTACACTTTTTGCAACGTGGCATTGGTGCCTTCAATCTTCTCACCTAAGCCATAAACCGCTTGGCTGCCGCGATTTTCAATAATAGCGGTACCCGCCTCCTGCTCTGAACTGGCCACAACGCCCGTCAGGGTTAGGTTTAAGCGCGTTTCTGGTGCGTCGGTAACCTCGGCGACCGGTTCAGCAGGTTTGGCCGCAGCATTACCAAATAAATTCATCTGTTGTATTTTGGCGATGTTGACCCCATTTTGGCCTGACGACGAAGAAATAACCGGAGCACGGCTTACTGTGGGTGTCGCAGATAGTTGAGGTTCGGGTATAATTCGCCACACGAGTTTGGCAGCAAATGCAATTAAATACAGGCTGAGCAGAACCACTACGATGGTATGTAGCTGTTTTTGATGCTGGTTCAGATAAACAACCAGAGATTGTGGGTTGGGTTTATTGAATGTCATGCTGCCACTGATGGTACTGCTTTATTATAATATAGTGAATTTTTGGTTAACCGCGCTTTAGCAAACCCATAATAGCCTAGTAAAGGTGAGGGTCACAACACTAAAGCCACACCATTACGAAAATATTACATGAGCCAATCGGATAGCAACAATACAACACAAAATGTCAGGCTGGACAAGTGGCTATGGGCTGCAAGGTTCTTTAAGACCCGCGCAATAGCAAGAGACATGGTGCAGTCGGGAAAAGTCCAGTACAACGGGCAAAGAGCCAAACCTGGTAAGCATGTAGAGCTTGGCGCCATGATTAAAGTTCCCTCAGGATGGGATAATCGTGAAATTAAGGTGCTAGGCTTAAGTGACAAGCGTTTGAGCGCGCCTTTGGCGCAGGCGCTTTTTGAAGAGACGATTGAAAGTGTAACAAAACGTGAAGAAAACCAAACGGCGCGCAAAATGAACGCCTTTCACAGCCCTAAACCAGATCATAGACCTGATAAAAAGCAGCGACGACAGATTATTAAATTTAAGCAGCAATAATGAGCTGCTCAACAGGATTAGTTATGAGCGATTTCGATAAATTACACCGCTTCTTATTTACCCAAGCTAACGTTCGTGGCGAATTGGTTCGTCTTGATGAGAGCTTAAAGCAAATTGTGCACAGCTATGAATACCCTGTGCAAATTCAAACATTGCTAAGTGAAATGGCGGCAGCGACGTCATTGTTAACGGCAACGCTTAAGTTTAAAGGTGAAATTTCTCTTCAAATTCAAAGCAAAGGCCCAGTAAGTTACGCGGTGTTAAACGCCACTCACGAACAAACGCTTCGCGGTGTGGCGCGCTGGGACGAGACATTAGAAACATTGCCAGAAACGTTTTCAGAGTTATTGTCTCAAGCGGTATTGGTCATTACTATCACACCTGATGAAGGCGAGCGTTATCAAGGCGTTGTTGCATTAGATAAGCCTTCTCTAGCTGAATGTATTGAAGGCTACTTTGCTCAGTCAGAGCAGCTAGCGACCAGCGTGCACCTAATGACTGACATGAGCGACCCTAAAAACGCGAAAGCGTCGGGAGTGTTACTTCAGGTCTTACCGACTGATGCTAGCGCTACTGATGTGTCGCAAGTCAATGAGTTTGCTCATATCTCTAAACTTACTCAAACGTTGACCAAAGAAGAGATATTTACGTTGTCGGTTGAAGACATTTTATATCGTCTTTACCACCAAGAAGACGTGGAAGTGTATCCAGCGAAGGACGTAACCTTTGCCTGCTCATGCTCAAAGGAGCGCAGCGCTGAAGCACTTCGTCACGTTGAGAAGTCTGAGCTTCACGCAATTATTGCTGAAGAAGGTGCGATCAAAATGAACTGCCAGTATTGTCATACCGAATATCGCTTCGATAGTATCGACGTAGAGGCTATTCACAGCGGCAACTTCGACGCACCGTCTTCAAATCAGTAACTACTTGTTTACTGCTGTGTTAAAGCACCTTCTTTTGAAGGTGCTTTTTTGTTTCTGAATCTCTCACCGTCTAGATAGGTTCATTTTCCCAACACTTCACTTGTGGTTAAAAAATGCCCAGTAGTAAGTGTTTAACTTTCCTACATCATCCTATTTTCCTTTTCTTCCTGTTGTGGTGAAAATTTTCGCCTTCACTTTCTAAAAAAAATTGTCATTTTTTATTTTGAAATTCATCGATCAATATAGGTTTTCTACGCCTTATTTTTGCATTTATATCCAAGGAAAAGGCTTTCCTTGTAATTAATTTACAATATTTATGAAATTAACATATGAGAAATAGTGAGTATGTGTTTTATAAATGCGCGCTAGGCCTTGTTTACATTACACTCGAAGAGGTGATACTTTTTTGAAAGTGCTTTTGAAAAATTACATATAGGGTAACAGCCATGACCGCAGCAGCCTCAATTCAAACGGATCTGAAAGTAACGCCACTCACCGACCTGCCAAATGCAGAACTTATCGAGCGCGCCGTCAAGCGCGGCGAAGGTGTCCTTGACAAAAACGGGGCGCTTGTCGTTGAGACCGGAAAACGAACCGGTCGCTCTCCAAATGATAGATTTATCGTTAAAGAGTCAACAACCGAAAATGACATCGATTGGGGCAAGGTGAACAAGCCTTTTGACGCTGACAAATTTGATGCGCTGTGGGACCGCGTTGAAGCCTACCTGTCTACCCAAGAACACTTTCTTTCACACCTTCAAGTGGGCTCCGATCCTGAACATGCTTTGTCGCTTGAAGTAAGAACGCAAACCGCGTGGCAGCACGTTTTTGCCCGCAACCTTTTTATTATTCCTGAACAATGGAATGTTAAAGGCGACCAGCCTTGGCAAATCTTAAACGTACCTGGTTTCACTTGTGAGCCAGAGCGTGACGGCACAAACAGTGATGGCACAGTTATCATCAACTTCGCTAAAAAGCGTGTGTTGATTGCAGGCATGCGTTACGCAGGTGAAATGAAAAAAGCCATGTTCTCCGTGCAAAACTTCCTGCTTCCGGCAAAAGACGTGCTACCTATGCACTGTTCTGCCAACGTGGGTGAAGAAGGCGACGTGACTCTGTTTTTCGGTCTTTCAGGCACAGGTAAAACCACGCTTTCAGCCGATCCTAAGCGCTTCTTGATTGGTGACGACGAGCACGGCTGGGCACCAGGTAGCGTTTTTAATATTGAAGGCGGTTGCTACGCTAAATGTATCGACCTATCTCAAAAGAACGAGCCAGTAATTTGGAATGCTATCAAGTTTGGTACCATCCTAGAAAACGTAGTGCTTGATGAAACACGCACGCCAGATTATACCGACACGTCGTTAACCCAAAACTCACGTGCGGCCTATCCGCTTTCACACATTGAAAAGCGCGTTGCTGAAAACCGAGGCGGCGAACCTCGCTCGGTAGTATTTTTGACCTGTGACGTAAGTGGCGTATTGCCTCCTGTTTCAGTGTTAAGTGAAGAAGCTGCGGCGTATCACTTCCTAAGTGGCTACACAGCAAAAGTAGGCTCTACTGAAATTGGCTCTACTAGCGATATTGAATCAACCTTCTCAACTTGTTTTGGTGCGCCTTTCTTCCCACGTCCAGCAGGCGTGTATGCAGAGCTTCTGATTAAGCGTGTTAAAGCGTTTGGTGCAAAGGTTTACTTGGTTAATACCGGTTGGACAGGAGGCCCTTACGGCACAGGTAGTCGTTTTGATATCCCTACTACGCGCGCTATTATCGATGCGATTGTATCGGGCAATTTGGCTGATGTTGAAACCCAGCACATTGACGCGTTAAACCTAGATGTGCCAGTAGCAGTGGACGGTGTAGACAGCAATTTGCTTGTGCCTCAGAACACGTGGGCTGACAAAGAGAAGTACAACGAATACGCCGCTAACTTAGTTAACGACTTTAAACAGAATTTTGAAAAATACGACGTTAGCGACGCTATCGTTAAAGCCGGACCGGGTAACTAGTTAATCGGTTCTGCCCCTTCCCAACGTTCATCACGCTCAACGTGATTGATGTTTTGCCCGCACCGTGTTGCGGGCTTTTTTATGCGGCTACTGCTTAGTTCACACGGCTTTCGAGAACTAGCTAAGTTAATCGCACATGTAATATTAAAGTATTGAGTTAAACCAGTTCGTTGATACTGGAGTAAAGTTGATGTCGGCCTTGTACTGAAAAAGTGCGCTGTCCATATGACTATCTCTTATCCAGTATTTCTGTTTATCGATAGAGATAAGTCTTAGGGTGTAGGGCACGCCAAATGGATCTAGAGGAGCAGTTTCGATAAGTAGCGAAGTATCAAAAATACTAATCTCTCTTTGTTTATTGTTTGGTGGTGGAGTTAATTTGTTTTGAGCATCATAAATAACTGGAACATGTAAATACACAACGCCTTGTGGGAGGTTATGTTTACTGACAACCTCAAATAACTCTTCGCGATCAAATCCCGATTGTTGGATGTCCCAACTGGAGTCAATAAATACTGTCGCTAAAGCGACGGTATTATCTCCAACATGAATAAATGCGCTAGGCTGAAATAATCTGACAAAGCAATAAAACCCAAATAAAGATGTAATGACACCAAATAACATCCATCGCATCATTCATTTCGCTTTAGATTAACTTTATTAGGAAAGGTTGGCATCGGCGCATAAGGCATAACAAAGTATTCTCCAATGATTAATAGACTCCCTGTTTATACATCTTTTTATATCAGTAAGTGAGCCAAAGAGATAATCATTAATAAAGCAATTGTTGTTAACAAATTTAACATTATGAATACGTATGTTTATTTAAGTTGAGCAATGCACTGGCTATCATTCACCGTACACAAGTAGGCTTTAATTAAGCGCGCTTCGCATCGAAGCATAAAAAAGGTTTTAAGTATGATAGACAGGCAACTGCGTGTATCACTGGCATGTGCGGGTTTTGCACTCTTTTCGGCAAATGCGCTAGCGGAAGTTCAAACAGCAACACTTGAAAACGCAACGCTTACCATTGATACGGATACTAATGATTTTAAGATAAAGGCGCTGCGTAACAACAGTTTTCAGGTAACCTACCTTACCGATGGCAAAGGTGCGCCCTACGCAAACCTACCTTCTATGGCACTTCCTGAGGAAGCCACGAGTGCAGTTACAAAAAATATCGCAGGCGATGTTGAGCTAGAAGAAACCGCAACAACGCTTACCTTGAAATTCAATAATATTTCTGCACATGTCGATAAATTAACGCACGTTATCAGTTACTCGGTAAACGGCAAAGTAGTAGCAAAAGAACAAGATGGGCTAAACATTTCTGATAACGGCGTCAGCCTGTCGTTTGCGTTAGATGAAAACGAGAAACTTTATGGTGGCGGCCAGCGGGTTTTAGGTATGGATCGTCGTGGTCATAGCATGCCGCTATATAACAAAGCACATTATGGATACACCACATCGTCAAACCAAATGTATTTTGGGCTGTCGGCCGTGATGTCTTCAAAAAATTACAGCATATTGTTCGATAACACCGCTTCTGGTGAGCTAGATATTGGCAAAACGAACAGCGACGAGTTGCTATTTAAAGCACAAGGTGGCCGTGCTAGCTACATCATGGTGTTGGGTGAAAATTTAGAAGATACAGTAAGGTCTACCGTTGCAGTAACGGGAAAACAGCCGCTTCCTCCACGCTGGCTGCTGGGTAATTTTGCGTCTCGATTTGGCTATAAATCTCAAAATGAGGTGATGGATGTTGTCGATGCCTTTAATACGCAAGATATTCCTGTTGATGCTGTGGTACTAGATCTTTACTGGTTTGGTAAAGATATTAAAGGGCATATGGGGAACTTAAGCTGGGACACTGCCACCTTCCCTGAACCCGAGAAAATGATTAGTGAGCTACGCGCTCAAGACGTGAAAACCGTGCTGATAACAGAGCCTTTTATTCTTACGACGTCAAAGCAATGGGAAAGCGCCGTTGCCAATAATGCCCTTGCTCAAAACGATGATGGTGCGCCGTATACCTTCGATTTTTATTTTGGCAATACCGGCCTTGTCGATGTGTTCAGTGAAGCGGGTCAAGATTGGTTTTGGCAATACTATGAAAAGCTTGCTGCACAGGGTGTTGCAGGCTGGTGGGGCGACTTGGGCGAGCCTGAAGTGCACCCTGATGATATTCAGCACATGTGGCAGTCTACAAAAGTAAGCGGCGCAGAAGTGCACAATGCCTACGGTCATCAGTGGGCGAAAACCGTGTATAACAATTTAACTGCGCTACAACCCGACACGCGCCCCTTTGTGCTGATGCGTTCAGGATTTTTGGGCAGTCAACGGTACGGAATGGTGCCGTGGACAGGCGATGTGAGTCGAAGCTGGGGCGGACTTAAACCTCAGGTAGAGTTGGCACTTCAAATGAGTGTTTTTGGAATGGCGTATACCCATTCCGACTTAGGTGGGTTTGCTGGAGGCGAAACCTTTGATCCCGAGCTTTATACAAGATGGCTTCAGTTCGGTACCTTTTCACCGGTATTTAGGCCTCATGCTCAAGATAATATTGCGCCGGAGCCAATTTTCCACGCCGATCCCGTAAAGTCTATTGCGCGCAAGTTTATCCAACTTCGCTACGACATGCTGCCTTACAACTATTCACTTGCCTTTGAAAATGCGCTTTACGGCACGCCATTAATGCGCCCGTTAGCTATGGCGTATGGTGAAAGCGATTGGTTTGAAAATGCAGACAGTTATCTGTGGGGCGATGGCCTGTTAGTTTCGCCTGTGACGAGCGCTAACCAAACGGAGTGGCCGACTTTGCTTCCCGAAGGCGTATGGTTTGATTTTTTCTCTGATACGAAATACCAAGGTGGTCAAACCGTTAACTACCCGCTAAGCCAAGATAATTTCCCAGTGTGGGTAAAAGCGGGAAGCTTTATGCCAATGACTAAAGGGCTTAGCCGCACAGAGCAGTTTAATGCACGTAAAATAGAAATGCATTACTGGCATGACAATTCAGTAAATTCATCTTCATATACTTACTACGAGGATGACGGCAAAAATCCAGCGTCTGTCAAAAAAGGCTTGTACACCAAACTACAGCTCAGTGCGTCAGTAGACGAAAAGGCCGCATTAACCCTGACTCTTGATAGCGAAGGCAGCTATATAGGTATGCCTAAGCAGCGAGACATCGCTTACATCGTGCACGGTTTAAGCGAAAAACCACAGAGCGTTTCAATTGATGGCAGGAGCGTGCCTGTAATATGGGATGAAAAAGGGAAAACGCTTTCACTTGCAATTTCTTGCGATTATCAGCAATCTGTAAAGGTAGTGATTATGTGATAATTAAGGGCTGCTGTTCTTTCTTGCACAGTAAAGGCCAGCGCCCTCAAAAGGTTCACTTTGTGGTCAAGGGCATAACTACGCTGTGCCCTCACGCCTAAATCGGATGTCTTTCTACTGATATCAGCCATGGAGCCTAAATGAGCCGACTTCCTGCCACCATCGTTATTTTCGCTGGTTTTTTTCTAATTGGTAAATTGTTTCTCTTGTGGGGAATATTACTGCCAGACATTGCAGCCGATCTGCAAATGTCTGAAGTAGTCAGTGGCGCACTTTTTTCGCTCTTCTCTGTAGGCATGATGTTAGGCGCTGTGATTGGTGGCAAGTATGCCAGTCGCTTTGAGTATATGCCGCTATTAGCCACGTTATTTAGTATGAATACGGCTCTGTTGCTGCTTGTGTCAGTGCTTACCGCTTGGCAATGGTTTTTGGTGTTAGCGATATTAATAGGTGTGGTGAGCTCAACAATATTTACTATTGGCCACACGCTTATTGCACGAATGTACGCAGAAAAGCGTTTTACTATGATGGGCTTAATGGACTTTATGTTCAGTTTAGGAACGTTTGCGGCGTCGTTCTTTGTAACACTGTTATACCTTGTTGAGCACAACTGGCGCTTACCTATTCAGGTGTTGGCAGGCGTTATGATTTTGCTTTCGTGCTACGCATTTATTGCGGCGCGCTCTCAGGCAAAAGTGCTTAAAGGTCAGCCAAAAGCGCCTAAAAAGACCTTGGCATTTGGGGTCATTATCAAGCAGCCCGTTTTCATATTTCTAACTTTGCTTACCTTTGGCTATGGTGCTGTAGAATTTGGTAACGCGAACTGGTTTGTAAGCTATGCGCAAAACGGCTTAGGCTTTACTGGCGAGCAGTCGAGAAACTTACTGGCATTTTTTACCGCTGGCATGGTGATAAGCCGCCTTACCTTCCCTTTTTTACTGCGATTTGTATCGGTACACCGCATGATTGTAATCATGGCAACAGCCTCGCTAGCAGGTGTATTTGCACTGAAACTAATGCCTTCATTTTATGGGATTGGCGCTGGTAATTTACTGCTCGGCTTAGGGCTAGGTGGGCTCTTCCCGTTAGCACTTTCTGCGGCAATGAATATCGACAGTGACAACGGCCCCGTACTTTCTGGTATTTCAATTATCGGTAACTCTACAGGTGTTCAAGTGGCATCGTTTTCTACCGGACTATGGGCGAACTTTGCTCCACTTACTACAGCGTTTTGGGTGATCCCGCTTGGCGGCTGCGTGCTGTGGTTGGCATCTTATGGATACAGCCGAAAAATTAAGTACCACCGAAGCTAATACCATATATGGACCCTCTCCGATTGCAAGACAACGTGTTGATATATTAACGTGATTCATTGCTGCCATATATTCGGCTTTTTCGTGAAGTCATTTGACTTCTAGCCTTGATGGTTGTTCGCATCTTGTTGTCTCATCAATTCGGCGGCCTCGAAGGCCCTTGGTATTAACTGATTTGAACAAGACGGTTGTGAACCGTTAATCATCATTACGTTGTCTTTTTGCAATATGTTGATAGGCTCCCTGTTTTAGTTTATTTACTTATCTTTGGTTTGGGTGCTATCGCTTTGACTTCATGCCCGGCTTTCGTCAATTCCCTGCACCAGTAATGGCAACTTCCACAGGCTTCCATCACTACAATACATGGCTCCAGTTGACTAAAATAGGACAACATCTGGTGACGCCTTAACTTCTTCTTTTTGAGCACTCTGCCTGACTGGTTCATAAAAACTAAATGAAAAACAGACTTGGCGATATCGAGACCTATTGTCACCTTGATGTAGAACCACTATACCTGCGGTAACACGCCGCGATTACGAACATTTTAACTCTCGCTGAGTGGGTAATTATCTATGCGGGCTGGTATATTATCTTCTTCTACCGACGTTAATTTATAGGTACTAGGTTTGTATACACAACCAGGCGCCAGCCACACATACGCACTGCAAGCTGAACTTCTAGTTGATATTTTGTCGACGCAAAAAGCACGGTTTATCAATGGTATTTCTGAGTATGAGCTTATTGAAATGCTAAAAAAGGCGCCGTATTGTTTTTTCGATGAAGATGCACTGCGAGACCCGCTAATGCTATTTAAAACGCACTTTGTCCTGTTTCACGCCCTGTATCAATTGAAGCGCTATTGGATTAAGCAGAACGACGGGGAATTAGAGATTCATGCGCTGTGCATAAAGTTGACGCCTTTTAATGAGCGCGGTTTAACGCAAGGTAGTAACAATAAAAATGTGACGGCACTTAATAACTCAGAGCCGCTGGCTGAGTATTACCTAGATTGGGCAAATTTTGAAAAAACTGACCGTGAAGCCGTCGATACATTGCTAAACGCGTTTTGGCAGCGCATGTTTAGCGGCGGAAATAGCAGCCATGATCTAGACAATATAGAAAAAGCTCACACTATACTTGGCCTTTCACTTGATGAGCCGGTCACCCTTGTTCAGCTAAAGCGCGTTTACAAGCGTACACTGCAATCTGCACACCCTGATAAAGGTGGAACGCAGAAAGAAGCCCAGTCGGTCATTCATGCTTACCAAGTGCTTAGTCGTTACTATTCGTTTAAATAGAACGTGCTTTACCTTATACCTTCGTATTATTCGCATAATGTATATAGGGTTCGGTATTTGACCGACAACTTCAGTAATTTCAACTTCATTGACTTTTATTATCATCTATAAATGCGCACAATATGACCTATAAGAGCGTAGATCCGTATCAATGATCGCTTAACTATGCCACTTCAAAACCAATTATCGCAGTTTCAGGCTTTGAAATGCGCAAGATAATTCGGTGCACCGGAAGCAATAAGCTTTAATTTTAAAATTGGATATGCAGAGCAAAGGCCGTGTTCTGTACAAAAAGTTATTGGGAAATAGAAAATTTATGAGTCGCATTTTTTATGTTACTGCAGCATTAATAACCCTTGTCGGCGTTATTGGGTGTTCGAATGAAGGCGAGCAAGCACAGCAAGGTGCTCAGCAAGGTATGCCTGCACCCTCAGTATCGGTAGTTACACTGAAACAAGAACCTGTAGTACATGAAATGGTGTTACCGGGCCGAGTAAGCCCGTCTCGTCAGTCTCAGGTGCGTCCTCAGGTAGATGGTGTTATTACGGAGCGCTTGTTTGAAGAAGGCGCACATGTAGAAAAAGGACAGCAGCTTTATCAAATTGACGAAGCCCGTTATCTAGCACAGTTAAATAGCGCAAAAGCCGATTTGAAAAGCGTTCAAGCGAACCTTAAAACGTTGGAAGCAAAGGCGCGACGCTATGACGACCTTGTTGCGCAAAACGCGGTAAGCAAACAAGAATATGACGACGTAATTGCTCAGAAAGATCAAGCGCAAGCGGCAATCAGCGTAGCTGAGGCTGCTGTTGACGTAGCGAAGGTTAACATGGGTTACACCAAAGTGTACGCCCCAATCAGCGGGCGTATTAGCCGCTCTTTTGTTACTGAAGGTACCCTTGTTACTACGAACCAATCTCAGCAACTTGCAACCATTACACAGCTTGACCCAGTTTTCATTGATATGCAGGAGTCAGGTGCGTCAATTATTACGCTTCGTCAGTCAATGAGAAACCAAGGTTCGATGGATGTTGAATTAACGGTAGATGAAGTAACAGGCAAGCGTTACGACCAAACAGGCAGCGTTAAATTTTCTGAGGTAACGGTTGATGAGACCACTGGGTCGGTAACACTTCGTGCTGAAATGCCAAATCCAGATGGTGTATTGCTGCCTGGCTTGTTTGTGAAAGGCCACGTCATTACTGGACGCGAAAATGCGCTGCTTGTTCCTCAACGCGCAACGACACGCCAACCAGACGGTTCGCTTTCAGTTTATGTTGTTAACCAGAACAACGAAGTAGAAGGTCGTACCTTGGAAATAGGCAAAATCTATCGAGACCAATATGTTGCCCTAAGCGGTGTGAGCGAAGGCGAAAAGGTAATTGTAACTGGATATCAGAAGGTGAAGCCTGGCGCGAAAGTTAATCCGTCGGAGTGGCAACCATCATCACGTGGCTCACGATAGCAAACAAGGGATTTAAGTAATATGGCTCGTTTCTTTATAGACAGGCCCGTGTTTGCATGGGTGCTGGCAATTATCACAATGATGGCGGGTGTGTTGGCAATTACCTCACTCCCCATTGAACAATATCCCAAGGTGGCACCGCCCTCGGTGACTATCTCAGCAACGTATCCTGGAGCATCTGCAGAAACCGTAGAGAACTCGGTTACTCAGGTAATAGAACAAAGCCTGACGGGAATTGATAACCTACGTTATTTCTCGGCAAGCAGTTCGAACAGCAGCATGTCTATTACGCTCACTTTTGAGCCAGGTGCTGACCCTGATATTGCGCAAGTACAAACTCAGAATAAGGTACAGGGTGCACTGCCGCTGTTGCCTACTCAGGTACAGCAACAAGGGGTAACCGTAACTAAAGCAAATAGCGCATTTGCATTGGCAGTTGGCTTCTATTCTGAAGACGACTCAATGACGCAATATGACCTGAGCGACCTGTTAGTTTCTCAATTTCGCGACCCGATTTCCCGTGTTAATGGAGTGGGAAATGTACGGGTATTCGGTGCGCAGCGTTCAATGCGTATATGGTTAGATCCAGATAAACTGTACAGCTACAATCTTACACCTACTGACGTTCAAGGTGCTGTTCAGGTACAAAATACTGATGTGTCTGCTGGTCAACTAGGTGGTATGCCTGCAATAGAAAATCAGCAAATTAACGCGACAATTCAAGCGCAGAGTCGCCTTCAAACCGTTGAAGATTTTGAAAACATCGTACTTCGCGTAAATACCGATGGTTCTCAGGTTCGCGTGCGTGACGTTGCGCGTGTTGAACTGGGTGCGCAAAGCTACGACGTTATTGTTCGATACGATCGCAAGCCTGCATCAGGTATGGCGATAAGCCTTGCCTCTGGCGCGAACGCACTAGATACCATTAAGGCAGTAAAAGCCCGAGTTGAAGAACTGCGCTCGAATTTGCCAGATACAGTTAAAGTGGTTTACCCGGTTGATAGTTCTCCTTTTATCGAGCTTTCTATCGAGTCGGTAGTACATACGCTTATTGAAGCGGTAGTACTGGTATTCTTGGTGATGCTACTGTTCCTTCAAAATTGGCGTGCAACGTTGATTCCTACCATTGCGGTACCTGTGGTATTGCTCGGCACCTTTGCTGTGCTACTGGCATTTGGCTTTAGTATTAACGTGCTAACCATGTTTGCTATGGTACTTGCTATCGGCCTGCTCGTAGATGATGCCATCGTGGTGGTGGAAAACGTTGAACGTATTATGGAAGAGGAAGGTCTCTCACCTGCCGAAGCCACTAAAAAGTCGATGACTCAAATCACAGGTGCACTTGTTGGTATTGCGGCCGTGCTTTCAACGGTATTTATCCCAATGGCGTTCTTCAGCGGCTCAGCAGGCGCTATTTATCGTCAGTTCTCGGTTACTATCGTGTCGGCTATGGCATTTTCGGTATTGGTCGCTATCGTCCTTTCACCGTCTTTGTGCGCCACGTTATTGAAAAAGCATCCGGAAAACCATGACAAGAACAAAGGCTTCTTTGGCTGGTTTAACCGTACGTTTAACAAAGGCCGCGATCGCTATCAAAAGACTACAACTCACATGGCGCAACGCTTTAAGCGCTATTTCGTTGTTTATGGTTTGCTTGTAGGTGGTATGGCATTTATTTTCAGTCAGCTTCCTGGCGCGTTTCTTCCAGATGAAGACCAAGGGCGTATGATGGTGTTGGTAAGCACGCCGCCTGGTGCAACAGCTGGCCGTACGCTCGAGTCTATCAAGCAAGTGGAAGACTATATTCTTGAGCAAGAACAAGACGCGGTTAACGGCATGTTCGCGGTTGTGGGCTTTAGCTTTGCGGGTCAGGCGCAAAACGCGGGTATGGCTTTCTTAAACTTCAACGACTGGAGTGTAAGAGACGAAAACAATTCTGCGTTTGCAGTGATGAACCGAGCTTTTGGCGCGTTTAGCCAAATTCAAGATGCCTCAGCCTTTCCTATAGTGCCTCCGCCTATCATGGAACTAGGTAATGCAACGGGCTTTGATATGCAGCTGGTCGACCGTGGTGGAAATGGTCACGAAGCGCTGATGAATGCGCGTAATCAGCTGTTGGGCATGGCAGCGCAGAATCCAAAGCTGGCGGGTGTTCGCCCCAATGGTTTAAGCGATGTACCTCAATTTAAAATCAATATTGATAGCGAGAAAGCGTCGGCACTTGGATTGAATTTAAGTGAGATCAATAACGCGCTTCAAATAGCGTGGGGGTCCAGCTACGTAAATGACTTCATTGATAAAGGTCGAATTAAGCGTGTTTACATGCAGGCAGATTTGCCTCATCGCATGACCCCTGAAGACTTGGATAAGTGGTTTGTTCGCAACAGCGACGGCGAGATGGTGGCGTTTAACACGTTCTCGACCACTGAATGGGTTTATGGCTCACCTAAATTAGAGCGTTTTAATGGCGTGTCGTCTGTCAATATTCAAGGTAGTGCTGCTGAAGGTATCTCTTCGGGTGAAGCTATGGCTGAAATGCAGAAATTGGTTGAGCAGTTACCGCCAGGCTTCGCAATTGAATGGTCAGGCCTATCTTATGAAGAGCAGGAAGCAGGATCGCAAGCGCCTATGCTTTACGCACTATCAATCTTGATTGTTTTCTTGTGCTTAGCGGCCCTGTACGAAAGCTGGTCTGTACCATTCGCCGTTATGTTAGTGGTGCCTTTGGGTATTCTTGGCTCGGTAACCGCTGCGTTTATTTTCAACTTGCCGAACGACGTGTACCTGCAAGTAGCGTTTTTGACTACCGTAGGTTTGGCGGCGAAAAACGCTATTCTTATTGTCGAATTTGCAAAAGAGCAGTACGAAAACGGCGAAGATTTAATGACTGCGGTTTCAAATGCAGCCTCTCAGCGTTTCCGCCCAATTTTAATGACGTCAATGGCGTTTATTTTGGGGGTAACGCCGTTAGCACTAGCTAGCGGAGCAGGCGCAGCCAGCCAAAATGCAATAGGTATTGCGGTTATGGGTGGTATGTTCGCCGCTACTTTCTTGGCGATTTTCTTCGTGCCCATGTTCTATGTGCTGGTAGAAAAACTCTTTCATAGGGAAGACAAGTAACAAGCAAGTGCGCTAGAGTGGGAAAAACTTTTCATTTTTGAATAGGGATATCGGTAATGACCACCGTTGTTTTTTCTCACGGCAAAGAAAGCGGTCCATGGGGCAGTAAAATAACAACGCTTTCAAATGTAGCGAGCGATATGGGTTTTGGCGTCGAGAGTATTGATTATCAAGATCTCGACTGCCCGGAAGCTCGCCTAGCGCGACTTAAAGAGTTTATTGCTGAAAAGTGCAATGATGTTGTTCTGGTTGGCTCAAGCATGGGCGGCTATGTGTCACTTGCCGCAGCAAGCCAAATCTCGGCACGAGGCGTATTTCTTATGGCTCCTGCACTGTATTTGCCAAACTACGAAATTCAACGGTTCCCCTACGACGGCTACGTGAGCCTAGTGCACGGCTGGAATGACGATATCGTGCCTATCGAAAATAGCTTAAAGTACGCGCGTCATCAAAAAGCTCAGCTCTTATTACTTAATGACGGCCATCGCCTCGCGAACAGCAAATCTGTTATTTCTCCGTTTTTCAGAAATTGGTTGGAAAAATTTCGATACTAACGATGAATCGGTAAGCCTACGACCAATCGCTTATAGTTCACGCTTACGCAAATGCGGGAAAGCGCCTGTTTTTATGGCATGATGAGTTATTGCTTAAAACAGGGCAGATGGAAATGACATTTAGTTTACCTCAAGCGCCACAATGGTCGTCGCTGATAAAGTCTGGTTGCCGTGTCTTTGTTGGCGGAAATGCCTCGGTGCCGCATGCACTAGTGCAGCATCTCATTGATAACAGCGAAGGGTTTAGCGACATCGAGCTGGTTCATATGCTGGCCTTAGGCGACACCCGATGGGTGAAAGAAGAGTATAAAAACCTCTTTAAAGCGAATACATTCTTCATTGGTGGCGAAGCCATGCGTAAGGCGGTCGATGAGGGCCGCGCTGACTATACCCCCGTTTTCCTGTCTGAAATATCAAGCTTATTTAGCGACGGTACGCTAGCACTGGATGCTGCGCTGGTTAACGTAAGCCCACCCGATGAATTCGGCTATTGCTCACTAGGTCCTGCTGTGGATATTGCTATGTCGGCAATCAGACAAAGCAAAAGGGTCATCGCTCAAATTAATCCTCAGGTGCCAAGAACCGCCGGGCACTCTTATATTCATATCAGCGAAATAACGGCCTGCATTGAAGCCGAAGAGCCGCTTGTTGAGGTAACGCCGCCGCCTATCGATTCGGTGGCAGAGCGAATTGGTCAGTATGTATCTATGCTGGTGGATGATGGTGCAACGCTGCAATTTGGTATTGGGAAAATACCGAGTGCCACCCTTAAATATCTGTGTAACCATAAAGACCTAGGCATTCACAGCGAAATGCTCACCGACAGTATTATTGAACTGTTGGAGTCGGGCGCTATCACCAACAAGAAGAAGACTTTCCACCCCGGTAAAATTGTTACTAGCTTTGCTATTGGTACTCGCCAGCTTTACGATTTAATCGACAGCAACCCTCACATCGAGTTTTATCCAAGTAGCTACGTAAACAAACCCACCAATATTGCCAAGAACGATAATATGGTTGCCATTAACAGTGCGCTTGAAGTGGATTTAACCGGTCAGGTCGTCGCCGATTCATTGGGCTACGACTTTTACAGTGGCATAGGCGGGCAAGTTGATTTCGTAACGGGCGCGTCTATCAGTAAAGGTGGGAAAGCGATTATAGCGCTGCCTTCTACTGCCAAGAATGAAACCATTTCCCGTATCACACCCCGTATAAGTGAAGGGGCGGGTGTTGTTACTTCGCGGGGCAATGTTCAGTACGTGGTGACCGAATACGGCATAGCATCGCTTAAAGGTAAGAGTATTCGAGAGCGTGCATTGGAACTTATTCGTGTGGCACATCCAAAATTCCGTGCGGTGCTCTTAGAAGAAGTAAGACAGCATTATTGGGTACCTCATTATCAGGAAAAGTACCCAACCGATATTCCAGAACTGGGTGCTATTCAGCTTAAAAAACTGAATATTCAGGGGGAAACCTATTACATGCGCCCGCTAAACCCCGCCGATGAAAGGCGTTTGCAGGAATTCTTTTACTCCCATACGAAAGAAACACTAAGGCTGCGTTACAACTACGACCCGAAGCAAATGTCGCGCGAAAAGTCGTGTAATTTGGTGTCGGTGGATCAAAGCTCAGATGCGGCGTTATGTATTGTAAGGCAAGAAGGCTCCCGTATTACCATTCACGCAGTAGGGCGGTTTTACTTCAATCCAAATGACAATACCTGTGAAGCAGCGTTTGTTACCCGTGAAACCCAGCAAGGAAAGGGGATGGCAAGCAGGCTGCTAAACGAATTGATCAACGTTGCGAAAAAACGAGGCATTGCGAAGATGATGGCCTACGTGCGTGGCGATAACAGCCCGATGATTGCCATTTTCGAGCAAGCGCAATTTAAACGGAAGTTCACTGGCGACCCCAGTGACATAGAGTTAGTACTAGATGTGGCATCACTCGCATGACAATTAAAATTTTTCGCGGCAAATACGGCACTAAACACGACTTAGGGAAAGATCATCCTGAGTCACCGGATCGCCTGTTCGCCATAGACGACCAATTACTGTCTTCTGGACTCGATATGGTGTGTGAGCACGCTGATGCCACGCCTATTGCTGAAGCTTATCTTAAGCTAGCCCATGACCCTTACTATGTGAAAAGTGTGTTTGAGCATGCGGCTCAGTCCATATTTAGCGACCACGAAAAAACGCTCTATTCCGAACGCAAGGATAACGTGGCATGGTTAGACGAAGATACCGGCTTGATGCGGCACAGCTTAAATGCAGCACTTGAGTCGGCTGGTGCGGGATGTAACGCAGTGGATTGGGTTATGGAAGGCAGTGACAGGCAGGCGTTCTGCGCGACAAGGCCGCCAGGTCACCACGCTACATACGACAGCGCCATGGGCTTCTGTATTTTTAATAACATTGTTATAGCTGCGCGCTATGCCCTTCAAAACTATGAACTAAAGCGCGTTGCCATAATCGATTTTGATGTTCACCACGGAAACGGTACCGAGCAAATTGTTGCTGGCGATCAACGCATCATGCTTTGCAGCAGTTTCCAGCATCCTTTTTATCCACATAGTGGCTCACCGGTGTCGGCAAGTAATATTCTTTCTGTACCGCTAGAAGCAGGCTCTACAGGTGAAGTATTTAGAGAAAAAGTGCAGCACTGGTTTAACGCATTGCGCAACTTTCAACCTGAGCTGATTTTTATCTCAGCGGGTTTTGATGCTCACGCAGAAGATCCTATGGCGCATTTGCGACTGGTGGAAGACGATTATTTCTGGATAAGCCAACAACTTCGCGCAGTGGCTGACGAGTGTTGTCATGGTCGCATAGTCAGCATGTTAGAAGGGGGCTACGATTTAAGTGCACTAGGCCGCAGTGTGGTGTCGCACCTTAAAGGTATGAGCCGCCCTATTGAAGAAACTCAATAGGGTCTCATAGCAAGTGAATTATCGTGTTGTTAATTCAACGGGTAAACACGGTAATAGATACCAGCTCAACACCGGTGCATCAGCCTTCATTTAACTTAGGCTATCCATCGTGTAAGCATGTAAAGGCCAGCACCTAACATGGCAAGGTTTTCGGTAAGCGAGATAAACCCAAGAGGAAGGTCTGAATTACCGCCCACACAGGCGCACTTAAGTTCACGTTTATCGATATATACCGCTTTAATAACTGAAACTGCACCTATTGCACCGATAAAAATAGAAACAGGTGAAACCAATAGTGCGGGAAGCCCCGCTAGCATACCAAGCCCAGCAAACGCTTCTGCGAAAGGGTACACATACGCGTACCTTACGTGCTTCATTGCCAGTAAGTCATAAGTAATGAATTGATTTGAGAACGCTACAATGTCCTGTAGTTTTTGTAATGCGAGGATCACCATGGTGATGCCAATGAAATTCATTATGAAAGGTTCAATACCTGTCGGGAGTCCACCTTTTAGCATGAGCGCAAATACCACAAGGGCGGCTAAAGAAAAAATCACAATGATAGGTGTGTAGCGCGAACCGAACTCACTTTCTTGCTTCAAATTGAAATAATCTCGTAAGTCATCATAGCCACCAATTCGCTTATCATCGATAAACGTTTGCGGCGTGGTTTTCACATTATGCTTCTCTTTAAAAGCGTCAGTTTCACTTCGGTTGGACAAGTGATGGTCTTCAACATCGTAGCCCTTTCTTTCTAGCAAATCTTTCGACTTAAGTCCGAAGGGACAAATGTGATCAGGGGTAACCATGCGATAAAGAACGGCGCGCTTTGACATTGTGGACTCCTTGTAAACCTTTCACGAAACGGCACCTAGTGCGCAAAATATGCGCGCCTTCTGCCATGTTTATAGTGATATCACGATATACAAAGATAAGTTACATAATCTATGCCAAGGGTTTAACAGAAGCATCCAGTTGCATCAGTGTTAATTACCGCACCGTTGTAGGGGAGTTGTGTGGTATAGCTTACAACCTGTTCGACAAGGTTCTTTCCGGTAAAGCATCCGTAGCCCGTTGCGTATGGACCTAAATAGCGAAGCTGATTTTGCATGTCTAAAACTATCAGCGCGGGCACTGCATCAAGCATAGCGGCGAGTTCTGGTAGGTCTTCTATATTCACTCTGACTTGATGAAAGTCATTTCCTAGCTTTGTTAATAGCTGAGTCTGGTGAGGTGTAGTTAACGTTTCACAGTAGCAACGAGATTGCGTTCCCACATGAATAACAGAACCAGGGGCAATGTTTTGTTCGTTTAGTAGTTCGACAAGTGAAGCGTCAAAATTAGGCGCTGTTGTGCGGTGAAGTAAATCACCATTTGGGTCGAAGGAAGAAAGCTGGCGCTGACCGTAAACCAACAAGGCGGTGAGTAAACTCACCGCCCATAACAACAAAAGTATCCAGCTTGTTTTTTTATGCATAACCCAAATGCCAACAGCGTGCTTCTAGCGCTTTGGTTAAAGCTTAAATCGCTCGATAGCACTGCGCATGCGTTGAGAGATTTGTGACAACACCTCAACTTCGCCTGCTAGCGATTCAGCGGTAGCCAGTTCCTCAGAAGTGAATTCGCTTAATCGCGCCGTACTTTGCGCTATAGAAGACGATGCGGTTTCTTGCTCCACCGCTGATGTCGCTATTTCGGTCATGCTTTCGCTCGCTTCGCGAATTTGCTGCATGATCTGGGTCATGGCTGAAGTGGCGTTATCGCTCGATACAACGGCTTCATCAACCAGCTGAATGCAGGTTTGCATTTGTTCGACTGAACTGGCGGTTTGGGCAACTAGCTGCTCAGTAATACTTGTGATTTGTTCTGCACTTTCTTTTGAGCGAATAGCCAAAGTGCGTACTTCATCGGCAACAACGGCAAAACCTCTGCCGTGTTCCCCTGCGCGGGCTGACTCGATTGCTGCGTTCAACGCAAGTAAGTTGGTTTGCTCGGCCACGGCGGTGATAGAGCGCATTGCGTCAGAAATATGCGCGCACTGCTCGTTAAGCGCCGAGTTTGTCTGCGCTGCCGCATTTAATGTGTTGCGCAGCGAATCTATGGTGCGGCTTGTGTTGGAAATAGAGTCGCGCGTAGTCTGAGAAGAACTTTGTGCCGCAGAGGCTTTGTCGCTGGCAAGGGTTGTTTGTTCGGTAGACAGCTGCATCGTTTGTGCGATTTCTTCTGACGATGCCGAAACCATGGCAATCTCTTGGTCAGTGTTTCTGCTGATTTCAAACATATTGTTTGCCGCCAGTTCCATCTTGTCACAGCCTCTAACAACTTCGTCTGTTAAATTTGAAGCAAGCTCAATTAATGCTTTTACTTGGTCGATGAGCTCTGCGAAAGGTCTCACAATCTTGTGGCCTCGGTTAAGTTCAATAGATAAATCGAGTCTACCGTCACCCTTTTGCATGGTCTCAATAGCTAAGCGCAGTTCAGCCGCACCGGCACCTTCCTGATGACTTTGTTTAGCCATGTACATCAAAACACCGCCCTCAGAAAGCGCGAATACGGCGTGCATCAGCAAGATAGGAAAGGTTACGTGACCTTCTTCAAAAATAAATAACGGCGCGCCGCCCGCTTGTAAAAAGAAGAACGAAATATGATGGACAGCAACGACTGCGGTGCCGGTTGCCACCACTTTCCAGTCTCTAAAGTAGGAAAGAAATGCCAGAAGAACAAAGATTTCAAAGTGGACTTCAATTAACCCGAATGACTGGTGGATGTGGAGGGCTGTCAGCAGTTGAACACCGATAGCCATCGCATGGCGACTTATCGCTGAATAGGGGGTTTGCAAACTAAGGACAAGTGGTACGGCAGCAATTGGAATACCAAGAACAAATGCAGGAAGAATCTCGCCAGTATAAAAACCGATGCCAATCGCAATCAGCAGTTGGATAACAATTACAACGCGAAAAATCTTGTGACCTTCTAGGAGCCAAGGGTACTGCATGCCAATCTCCGACAAGTATTTGGGATTAAGTGTAGGTTAAAAATAAGGGGTGTGCTAACTTCGCCACAGTTTACGTAAGTCACGGTTTTTACGCCATTTAACTTTTGTATAGAAGTTATTGTTATTAAAAAAGTTTAATCTTCGAATGCCTAAATAAGCTAAAGGACACAATCATGCCTGCCATCGCCTTTCTTTCTACTGACCACCTTGAAGACTTCTTTGTGTACGACGAGCTTTTGATCCCGTTTTTCAATGATAACGGTTGGTCTGTAGAAACCATATCTTGGCATAGTCAGTCAGAAAACTGGGATAGGTTTGACTACGTGATTGTGCGCAGTACATGGGATTATCAGCAGCATCCAGAGGCCTTTCTGGCTTGTTTGACTCAAATTGATGCGTCGAGCGCAACCTTGCTCAATCCATTGCCTCTTATGCAGTGGAATATTGAAAAGCACTACTTGAAAGACCTACAGGACAAGGGCGTGCCTATTGTAAGGACACGGTGGAGTAATGCATTTAATAACAGTGTTATTGATGAGGCCTTTTCCCATTTCAATTGCGACACTGTGGTGGTTAAACCTACGCTTAGCGCTAATGCTTATGATACGTTTAAGCTCTCGGTCTCAAATTGGCATGAACAGCAACAGGCGCTTTCTGATACGTTTAATCAACGTGATTTCATGATTCAACCTTTCTTAAATAGCGTGGTTGAAGAAGGGGAGTACTCGCTTTTCTATTTTGGCGGGAAGTACAGCCATGCCATCAAAAAGGTGCCGCAGAAAGGCGATTTTCGCGTACAAGAAGAGCACGGGGGGAGCTTACATCCCGTTGCCGTAGATGAAGAACAACTAGTTATTGCCCAGAAAGCATTGTCAGCAATGCCTTGCGAAGCACTTTATGCACGGGTTGATTTAGTCAGGCAGGGCAGTGGCTGGGCGATAATGGAACTTGAACTTATTGAGCCCTCTCTTTACTTCAATTTAGATGAACAGTCTCCCCTGCGCTTTGTCGACGCATTGATAAGCTTTCATTTGAATAGGGCCTAAGCGTTGAATAAATGAAAAGTGAAGCCAGCAAATTATAGGTTTGCTGGCTTACTGATAGGAAACTAATGTTCTAATTTAGTGCTAACGCAGCGTCTTCTCAGTTCGTCCCTGCTTTATCGTCCTGTTTCTGCTTGATTCAGAATTCTTAACTTGTGCACGGCTTACTGAAGAAGTCCTCGCCCGCTCAATTCGTCTTGGTTTACTGCTCTCTCGAGCCACCGGCTTGTTTTGCGGACTCGTTCTTTCAATTCGCTCTCGATTTATGTTTTGTTTAGCTGGGCGTTTTAGCGTGTTTTCTCTATTAGCATATCGCTTCGACTCTGACGGCGTTGATATCCGAGCGGGTTTGTCCCGCTTTAACTGGCTTAGCGTCCGGTCTCTAGTTGGCTTCTCGCTTCTGCTCGCCGCTTGATTGCGTTTTAGCGCGTGCTCAATTGATTGTTTGCGGCTTACCGAGTCTTGTTTGTTCTGAAAACGAATTTCTCTAAGTGGCGTTACCTGTTTTGGCTCAATAGTGCGTCTTACCGTCTTGGTATTTTCGGTGCGCGCAATGGGTATTACGGTATTTTTGTCATTGTGGCGTTTCGATGTGTTTACCGTGCTAGCGTGTTTATTAGACAAGTGCTTTGCCCGCGACACACCCGCATGTTCATATCGCGAAGGCGCATTGTGAACTACTCGAGTAGAGTAACGCGCACGACGATGCACCGTGTTGTGTTCCCAACGACGATAGTCTCGGCTTATCACGCGTTTTCTTGGGCTACCGTGATAATACCGGCGTACAGGCTCGCGGTGAATAACCACATGGCGGTTATGCCAGTGAACGCTACCAAAGAAAAAGAACGTAGAAAGATGGATGCTTGGAGACCAATAGACATTGCTATGATGATGATAGCTTACGTGATGACGCCAGCGAACTGGTGAAGTTGTGTGCCACCAGTGACCGTACACAACATGAGGGTCGTAATAAGGCACATACACCACTTCCCGCTGACGGGGCTCAATGTAAATTATTTCGCGAGTAGGCTCACGTTCCCGTTCAACTTCAATGTAGTCATTGGTCACCAGATTGCCAGTGTTGAGGGCGTGTTGTCGAAGCACCTGCACGCGGTCTAGCACACGGCTTTGATCAATTAATACGTTATCACCAAGTTGCTGTAACCACTGAAGATCATTCGCCATGGTGCTGAGTAGGTCGGTAAACGGAGCAAGTGCTTTTACGCTGGGATCCCAGTTAACACTCGCCAGCACATTTTCCACCTGCTCCGGGGTTAAATGCTTGTTGCTTTGGCGCCAGCGGTCGGCTGCAACTACATCAAGCGGGTAGGTAGCCGCAATCAGTATGTGAGTAAGCAGGGTATCAGGATAAAGCGCAATGGGCGCAAGTACACTGTCTAATTCAGCGTCAGAATATTGCTGCGTTGACGCAGAAACATGTGCAAGATTGGCGTTCGACTGGGCGATGACAGGTAGCGCTGAAACACTAGACAGTGCGACAATCACAGATAAGGTTATGTTTTTCATACATTCTCCTTAGCGCATGAGCAACGGCTTTTCGCGCGCTAAATGGTAAGTCTGTATACGTTATAACCAGCCTATGATTAACCCAAGCTGAATAGAAAACGCCCACATTGGTGTGCGCGTTTTTAAGGAACTCGTCTATTTGAAAACGTGGGGGTCGAAAGCGTGCCCAAGCTTTTCTGTTTTCGTCTTTAAGTAATGTTTGTTGTCTTTGGTGATACCGTGGTCAATAGGCTTACGTGCAACCACGTCTATACCAAGCGCTTTTAGTGCTGCCAACTTTTTCGGGTTGTTTGTCATAAGCTCAACATGCTTCACATTCAGCGTATCTAGCATCAGCTTGCAGATATCATAACTTCTTAAATCGGCGTCAAATCCAAGATGTTCGTTAGCTTCTACCGTGTCCATGCCACTATCTTGAAGGTTGTAGGCGCGAATTTTATTTAAAAGACCAATACCGCGACCTTCTTGGCGAAGGTATAACAGCACACCGTGACCATTATCGACGATATTTTGCATGGCTTTTTCTAATTGAAAGCCACAGTCACAGCGAGTGCTAAATAAAGAATCGCCTGTTAAGCATTCTGAATGGATACGAATTGGCACTACGTCGTCTTCTTTCCACTCTCCATAAGAAAGGGCAACGTGTTCTTGGCCGCTGGCTTCAACAAAGCCGTGTATTTTAAAATCACCCATGCGAGTGGGTAATTTTGCGGTACTGACATATTCGTATTTAGGCTGTTTGCTACTCATGTTACTTCTACACTTTGGACAGTAGGCAATAAGTGGGGATGACTTCTTTTTTTGCAAGTCTACCATTTTATTATACGCGAGTTGACGCTAGTGCTATCACTTTTTTCGTAAGACGTATATTAAGTGCAGTTATTAAAGTGGGGTAAACTCTCGCAGCGGGGCAGGCTTTGCAACGCTATAGCCTTGGGCAAAATCAACGCCCATTTTGCCAAGTTGTGCCATGGTGCCTTCATTTTCAACGAATTCCCCAACGGTTTGCATTCCCATGGCTTTCGCTACATCATTGATTGACGCAACCATAGCCGTGTCTACACTGTCGTTCAGCATATCCTTGATAAACATACCGTCAATCTTTACCTGATTAACCGGCAAGCTTTTGAGATAACTGTACGAAGAGAAGCCGCTACCGAAGTCGTCTAGGGCAAACGAACACCCAAGGCGATTAAAAGTACGCATAAAGGCAAGGGTGTCCTCCATTTTTATAATCGCTACCGACTCGATCACCTCGAAACAAATCTTGTTGTAAGGAATATTAAAGGTTTCGAAAGCGTTTAAAATGAATAGCGTAAAATCTCTGTCTGCTAATGAATGGCAGTTAAGGTTTATACTGCATCGCCTTAACTCAGCGAGATGTTCAGGGTTTTCAGACAGCCATTTGAACGTATTTGTGACTACCCATTTGTCGACATTTACATTCATTTCAAAGCGCTCTGCCGTGGGTAAAAAATTAGCGGGCTCAACAATTTTTCCGTCTTTTTCCCTTAGGCGCAATAGCACTTCATAATAGTGACCATCGCTGGCTTTGCTCAAAGGTCTTAACGACTGGTAATAAAGTTCAAAGCGCCCTTCTTCCAAGGCGTTGTTTATAGAAGAGACCCAGTCCAACTCACGCTGATAGCGCTGCATGCTCTCGTCATCTTTATTATATCTATGCACCTGATTTCTGCCTTGCTCTTTGGCAAAATAACAGGCGGCGTCAGCCATACTTAAATACTGCCCTGAGCTAACGTTACTATCGTCGCACACAACCATGCCAATACTTACGCCTAGGTTGAATATTCGGTTATCCCACATGAACCGATAGGCCTGTACTGCATTGAGAATTTTCACTGCATTGAGATAAACCGCATCAGCATCTAAATCTGAATAGATAACGCCAAACTCATCACCCCCGAGTCTTGCTAGCTGCGCGTTGGGTAGCAGCGTATTTTCAATCAGGCGGGCGACGTCTTTTATGAGTACATCTCCCGCTTTGTGACCGCAGGTGTCGTTAACGACTTTAAATCGGTCTAAATCTAAAAAGAGTAGGCACACAGGTAACGCGCTGTGGTTATGTACTTTTTCCTTGAAGACTGATTCAAATTGCCGTCTGTTGTATACGCCCGTTAGTGAGTCGTGAGTAGCCAAATACTGAAGGCTTAAATCGGATTGCTTTTTTTCCGTGATATCAATAATTGAGCCGTACAGGTAAGTTCCTTCATCGTTCTCGCGGATCTGGCAAGACAATGAAAACCAGAACTCAGTGCCGTCCCGACGTTTTCCCCGTATCTCTTTTCTGGTGACATGGCCTTGTTGTGATATCTCACCTAACAATACATGTCTGTCTTCTGGTGATGCGTAAAAGGCTTTTGTGCTTGCTCCCTCGCTAAGCATTTCTTCCTCATTCTCATACCCAAACACCGTGCACATCGCAGGGTTAACTGAAATTAGCTTACCGTCCCAGGTTGATGTGTAGTGTCCTTCAGCGGAGTTTCGGAACAAGTCATAAAAGTGATTTAAGCTAGAAATTGTTTCAGCTTGAGAGGAGAGCTTATGTTGATTGAGTACCTGCTCTTTTGTGATGACCGCAAATCCAAAACACAGGAAACCCAAGGTTAAGAAAAACAGCATTCCCATCGCGACATCGACAGTATAAATAAGGTCGCTGAAAAGGTTTTGGGTCACTAAAGCGTAAAACGCAAAGAAAGATAGCCAGGCCAGAATATAAGTGGTGCTGACAACACTACTGCCTTTGTCTTTAAAGATAAGAGCAAGGGTAACGTGATACAAACCCATCGCCGCAGTGAGTATAAGCAGCGTGATTGTGACCATATAAGCATTTACGGTAAAACAGTAAATGGTAGCAGCAATAGGTAGAGCATAATTTAGCAGCCTTAAAACAAAAGGCACACGAGAGAACAGGTGATGAGTCACTTTTCCAATACACAGTAGTAATACGCCGAAGCATACGGCGTAAAAATGCTCGCTGGCGTTAGTCAGGCTAGGCCAAAACGCGAGACCACCCTCTGTAATGAACAATAACGCAATAAGCACCAATGACGACATGGTGAGCCAGAAGCGGGTAGGAATACGCTGATATAAGTAGGAAAAAAGAAAATAGGAAGCAATGAGTGCCATCACACCCGACACAGCACCAAGCAAAGTCAGCATATTAGTGTCATGTTGAGTAAGCAGGTCTCGCTCCCATAGTGACATTGGAAAGTACTTTAGCCCCTCGTCTTTCACTGCGATTAGTAACCGAGCGTCTTGGTATGGTTGAAGGGTGAAAGCAAGCCTAATATTTGGAAGCGGTTGTCTTAACGAATAGTCACCTTTACCGGCTTGATAACGGTACGATTTTATAATTCGCTGGCTGCTGTCTAGAAGATAAATCTGCAAATCATCAACGTTTAGTCGGTCGATATTAAGCACTAAGGGAATGGCACTATAGCCAGAGTGGACAAGCTCTGTTGAATACCACACACGTTCTGTTGAAGAAGCCGTTGCTGTTGGTGTTTTTGTGAAGCTTCCCGTCAATACATCAAAATAGGTTGCGCTATTAGGTGCAATTGATACCCGTGCATAATGGTTGATGATTTCCCTTTCGAAAGACTCATCGATAACAAGCCGCGGGCTGGCAAAGGCGTTTATGCTTAGAACCACCCAACTAATGAGCAAAGCTGCAACGTACTTTGTTAGCTGGGAGATTGGCACTAGCATGATCCTTGAAGCGCTAATTATGTGTTTTCTATAGAATAATACTAGTCTGTCCTAAAAGCCAAACAGAAAGAAAAAGGCATGGTGATACTTACGTGTTTTGAAGATACTGGTAGATCGCATTCGGTGATTGTTGGGTGCCTACCGGTTCCAGCCAAATCGCCTCGCAAAGCCATTCAATGCAAAGTATGCATTGAAAATTTGTATCGCTGGATTGGGTGGTAACAAGCGCCTGAAAGCGATCGGCTCCCCAATCTGCGTCGGATAGTGAAAAGTGAAAAATTTCACAAAACTGCTCTGCCCACTGCTGAGTTTTAAGAGGCGTTAAAGGTAATGCAACGCGGATTTCTACGCTTTGTTCGTTAACCACGGCGTGCTGTTGAATGTCTTCTTTGGTGAGATTTTGCATAGAACTTATCAATTCGCCAGTTATTGTAAACCTGCTTGCTTTATAAAGTGTATATAGTACAACACAAAAACAATAGCGTTAATCTAAGCGTATTAAGGACGGGGTATGCTAACACTTCACCATTTAAATAACTCTCGCTCGCAGCGAATTTTGTGGCTTCTTGAAGAGCTAGGCGTAGAGTACAAAATAGAATTCTATCAACGAGACAGTAAAACAAACCTAGCGCCGGATTCATTGCGCGCTGTTCATCCGCTGGGACGCTCTCCGGTGCTTACTACGCCGCACGGTGCTATTGCCGAGTCTGGTGCTATTGTGGAATACCTTGTTCGCCATCACGCTACAGACGCATTTTCTGTACCTCAAGACCCAGAGGCACTTCAACAGTATTGGTTTTGGCTGCATTTCGCTGAAGGTTCGCTAATGCCGCCACTAGTGGCAAACTTAGTGCTGGAGAAAGCGCGTCAAAAAGGTTCGAAGCCTTTCTTTATTAAGCCAATTACTAACAAACTGATAGACGGTATTTTAAATGCCTATTATGGCCCTAATTTAGCGCAGAGCTTACGCTATGTGGAATCTTACTTATCGAAAAATACCTGGTTTGCGGGTGACGCACCCAGTGGCGCTGATGTTCAAATGATATTTCCGTTAGAGTCGTTGGTAGCCAGCGGGCGTGCGAAGCACTTTACTGCCATTCAAGGTTACGTAAAACGGGTTCATGCCAGAGAAGCCTACAAAGCGGCGCTTGAGAAAGGGGGAGAATACGCTTACGCCTAGTGTGTTTATCTCTACTGCGTGCACTTTTACTTTGTGCAAACTGCGGTCAGCTGGAAAACAGAATCTAGTTGGCCTGCAAGCCCTCAGTGCTCTCGATTTATGTAATCATCAATAAGCTGGATAAAAGCCTCACCATAGCGTTCGAGTTTGGTTTGGCCTACGCCGCTTACATCAAGCAAGGTGTTGCGCGTAGTGGGGAGTTTACACGCCATATCCACTAAGGTGGCGTCACTAAATACCACATACGGCGGCACTTCATTTTCTTCGGCCAACACTTTGCGTAAGTGCTTAAGACGGGTGAACAACGTTCGGTCGTAGTTAGCAGGCGCTTGTTTTGCTTTTTTCTTGTCGGGCTTAAATTCAAGTCGCGGAACGGCAAGCTGAACCGCTACTTCACCTTTTAGCACAGGCCGAGCGGCCTCGGTTAAGCGCAATGCGGCATGGGCGGTAATATCAACGCGTATAAGGCCTTTATGAACAAGCTGGTTGATAATGTTGTGCCAGTAGCTATCCGATTTATCTTTACCTATGCCGTACGTGGAAAGCTGGTGGTGACCTGCTTCCTGAAGGCGCCTAAGCTGCTTGCCTCGCAAGACATCAATGACATACTGGCTAGAGGCTTGCTGTGAGAGCCGAAGTACACACGACAGTACTTTTTGTGCAATCACCAAACCGTCGATCATCTTAGGTGGGTCTAGGCAAATGTCGCAGTTGCCACAGGCGCTGTCGCTGAACTGCGAAAAGTAATTCAGGAGTACTTGTCTACGACAGGTTTGTGCTTCTGAAAAAGCTTCCATAGCTGCAAATTTTTGTAACTCTATTTGGTTACGCTCGGCTATTTCCCCTTGCTCTATCCACTGTTTTACGCGGGCTGCGTCTTTTTCGTCGAACAATAGTAAAGCTTCAGACTCCAAGCCGTCTCGCCCCGCTCGGCCGGTCTCCTGATAATAGCTTTCAACACTGCGCGGAACATCGTGGTGAACCACATAACGCACGTTCGATTTGTTGATACCCATGCCAAAGGCAACGGTGGCCACCACAATATCAATTTTATCGTTAAGGAACTGGCGTTGTACCAGCTCTCGCTCGTCGTTGTCCATACCCGCGTGATAGGCCGCGCAGCGAAAACCTTGTCTGAATAATTTAGCGTGCAGGTCGTCGACTTTAGCGCGACTGTTACAGTAAATAATGCCGCTACCTTCTTGCTGTTTTACGTAAGCAACAACTTGATCAAAGGCTTTGTACTTGCTCATTACGCGGTAGCGGATATTAGGTCTGTCGAAGCTGCCTTTATAAACCAGCGGGTCGTTAAGGTTTAGCTGCGTCAGTATGTCTGCTTGGGTCGCTGAATCTGCAGTCGCTGTGAGTCCAATAACAGGAATAGAGGGGAAGCGAGATTTTATTTGCCCCAGAGCGCGATAATCCTGCCTGAAATCGTGCCCCCAATGGGAAACGCAGTGCGCTTCATCAATGGCAAATAAGGCAATGTCGGCGTGCGCAAGCGACTGCTGAAAATAGTACTGCATTAAACGCTCAGGCGACACGTAGAGCAAGTCGAGTTTGCCAGCTTGCAGTGCGTCATTTATGCGTGCTTGTTCGTCTGCTTCTAGCGTTGAATTGAGATAGGCAGCTTTTACGCCCAGCGCTTTAAGCTGTTCTACTTGGTCCTGCATAAGCGATATAAGCGGTGACACAACAATAGCGGTGCCTTGGCGCACTAACGCAGGAATTTGATAGCACAGCGACTTGCCACCACCTGTTGGAAGCAAAACAAGTGCGTCTTTACCTTCACATACTTGGTGAATGACTTCGCCTTGACCGTCGCGAAAAGCATCGTAACCAAATACATCTTTTAAGACGGTTTCTGGTGTTTTTACACGTTGCGTTTCTGGCGCTAATTCTGATGGAGCTATTGCAGTTGTCATGGCGCTGGATTTTACGCGTTTTTGGCGACGTCTTCACGGGGCAATTTAAAAAACTAGACTAAAATTCAGCGATAGTCCTGATCAGAGGGGCAGCAGCTCTTATAATTTATTTTGATTCAATATCATTGGTTGGATGAATTTCCGTCAAACTTACGTTCGGTAGTAATGTTGCTTATAAGCACATTACAAATATCAATTCATCAAGGAAAGCGAGTGGATAACAAAACGACTAATAAAGACGAAGCTAAGGGCAGCGAAACACTAAACCATGAACTAATGATTAAACATGTAATTGCGCTTTTTCGTGATACTATGCCGTTTAACCAGTTGCTGGGCTTGGAATTTGTTACTGAAGGAGAGGGGCTGGATACACAGATCTCCCTGCACCTTGATTGGCAACCAACGCTGACCGGCAATCCAATGCAAAAAATCCTACACGGCGGTGTAACAGCGACTATGCTAGACACCATCGGTGGTTTAGTTTCAATTGTAGAAACCATCAAACAAACCGCACGTGAACACCTTGCGGACCTTCAAGTTAGATTGCCCACCATGGGCACGGTCGATATGCGCGTCGACTACTTAAGGCCGGGAAGAGGCGAGCGCTTTGTTGCGACAGCCACGATTATACGCAAGGGCAGTAAATTAGTGGTTTGTAGAATGGAATTGCACAACGAAAAAGGCGATCATATAGCCTTTGGTACGGGTACATATATGCTGGGATAGCAGTGTCTTAATAGGTTTGCATCATCCCACAATGCCTGTTGTTACGTTGTGTAAAGGAAGTGAGCGGTATTAACGGGAGGTGTAGCATGGCAGAGCCATTACCAGATTTAATTGAAGAGATTGTTACCGAAAGTATGGGTGACGATCCGGCGACCTTGTTAGCCACCCTTGCGGGGCAGGACGAGGTATACATCGCATCACTGTTAGAATCGTTGCCCGTAGAAAAACGTTTGGCGGTATGGGAAGGCATTCCTCGCGACCGTAAGCTCGACGTATTGGTTGAGATGCGTAGCGACCCCCGTGAAATTCTTATCGACAATACGCCGCACGACGAATGGGCGTCTATTTTTGCTGATATTGACGCAGAAGATTTACTGGAACTACTCGATTCATTGCCAAAACGCCTAGTCGATATGGCCTATGAATCACTTGATTCCAAAGAGCGTAAGTACTTCAGAGAAGCCACACAATTCCCCGATAACCAAATAGGGCACTGGGTTAACCACGAGCAGTTAGTGCTACCTTCGAACGCGAAAGTGCGCGAAGGGCTACGCTTATTAAGACGTGACATACCTCAGCATTGTGACAGCATTTTTTTGGTGAATCGCTCAGGTCAATTTTCCGCGCTAGTTAAAATTAGCCACCTCTTCAATGCGCAAGATCACGTGTCGCTATTCGACTTGTCGGAAGAAAGTGTGACGACCATTCAAGGGGCTGACGACACTATGAATGCGTCGCTACTTGTTCAACGTTCTGGGCTTGCGTCGCTGCCGGTAGTTGACGAAAACAACAAGCTTCTCGGCCGATTAGATGTGACCTCTGCAAGTGAGTTGGTTAACGAGTTTTACGAACGCCAAGTGATGGCTTCGGCCGGTATGGATGAGGACGAAGATTTATTCTCGCCTGTGGCCAAAAGTGCGAAAAATCGTGCCCTTTGGCTTGGCATTAACTTGCTTACCGCATTTTTAGCTTCGTGGTTTATTGGATTGTTCGAAGGCACCCTTCAACAAGTGGTTGCCCTTGCGGTACTGATGCCGGTAGTGGCAAGTATGGGAGGTATTGCAGGTAGTCAAACGCTAACCCTGATTGTACGCGGCTTGGCGTTGGGGCAGGTCACGCCTGCCAACTTACGGGCGCTGATGGTGAAAGAGCTTAAAGTAGGCGGCGTTAATGGCGTGATTTGGGCCTTAGTAATTGGCGTTGTTGCTTATTTCTGGTTTACCGATGCCATGTTAGGGTTGGTTATCTGTTTGGCCATACTGTTCAACATTGTAGCCGCCGCACTTGCAGGCGTGTTTGTACCTGTAATTTTGGACAAGCTGAAAATAGACCCAGCACTGTCGGGTTCTGTAATTCTAACAACTGTCACTGACATTGTAGGCTTTGTTGCGTTCTTAGGTTTGGGCACACTGTTTCTGCTGTAGCACCATTCCCGCGATAAACCTTGTCCTGTTTTTTCATGACGAACGCATCTTAGGCCCCATTGAATGAGCACATTTAGTGGGGCTTTTTCATTTTTTGTTAATTGCGTTTCATTAATTATGCCGCTTGTTACACGTCCTTTGCCGCATTGGAAAGCGTTAAGGGTTGTGAATTCACCTAACCTGATAAACAATACGCGCCTTCTTCCCCCGAATTTCGTTGGAGTCAGTCTTGTCTAAGCAAGCCAGTGCCGCTCAAGTCGGCGTTATTTGTGCAATTGCCGCATATAGTATGTGGGGTGTTGCACCTGTTTATTTCAAACAGTTGATGGTATTGCCGGCTGCTGAAATCCTAATGCACAGGGTAATTTGGTCTGTGGTGCTGTTGGTTGGGCTTATAGCCGCGTTAAAGCAGTGGCCCAAAGTGGGCGCCGCCCTTCGCAATAAGCGCGTTATGCAGATTTTATTCGTTGCAGGGTTGTTACTCGGGGCGAATTGGCTCTTGTTTATTTGGGCAATTAATAACGACCATATTCTTGATGCAAGCCTTGGCTATTACATCAACCCTCTTATCAACGTATTTTTAGGGCGACTTTTCTTAGGTGAAAGGTTGCGTAACTTACAGCGTGTAGCCGTTGGGCTTGCCGTTATTGGCGTGGCTATTCTTATTTTCTCTTATGGCCACGTGCCGTGGATTGCTTTGGTGCTCGCGGGAAGTTTTAGCGTGTACGGCTTATTGCGCAAGCAAGTGGCAGTAGACTCGCTACCCGGCCTATTCATTGAAACTTTAATGCTCTCGCCATTCGCTATTATTTACTGGGTCTTCTTTGGCTCTGAGTACAGTAACTTATTTAATAACGACGCCACGCTAAATACCCTTATTTTAGCGGCTGGCATTGTAACTACCGCGCCACTACTTTGTTTTACCGCTGCAGCAAGGCGCATTATGTATTCAACGCTGGGCTTTTTTCAGTACATTGGCCCTACGCTTATGTTCATTCTGGCGGTTTACCTTTACGGCGAACCGCTTGAAGAGTCGCGCTTGGTAACCTTCGGCTTTGTGTGGTTTGCGCTTATCTTGTTTAGTGCCGACTCGCTAGTTAATTACCGCAGTCAGCGTAAAGCGCGAAAGCTAGCGGTGGAGTAGGGGCTTTTGCGCACAAGTCTTTAATGAAACGTCGGACAGCTTAGCGGCGGTTGATTGAGTGAAAAGCTAAAGCAGTAAAGCTTGCTCTTGCTGAGGAACATCTGGTGGTTCGCACTTCACTTGGTTACGCCCACTATTTTTGGCGGCATAAAGCTGCTTGTCGGCAAGGCTTAGTAGCTTATCTACGCGCTGAGTGTGGGCGCCACTTACCCCAATACTGCAGGTCACTTTAATGTCGCTTTTAGGCAGCTGAATAATTTCCGCTTCCACCACTTTTCTGAAGTCGTCTAAACGCTCACTGGCTTCTTTTAGTGGTGTTGACGGCATGTATATACAAAACTCTTCGCCACCAAAGCGGGAAATAATTTCGTCTGGAAAATAAAACTCAATAAGGGCCGCCATGGCTTTTAGCACAATGTCACCTGCGTCATGGCCATGGGTATCGTTTATCGATTTGAAAAAGTCTAGGTCAATAAGGGCGAGAGCGTGATCCTCAGACAGGTTTTGGTGTTGTACAGTAACCATGTAGAAGAAGTGGCGCCTGTTAGGCAAACCTGTTAAATAGTCGGTGTTGGCCACACGACGAATTTCTTCAACGCTCTCAATATATTCTACGTTCTGCATCACGCGACACAAGAACTCTTCATGACAGTAGGGCACTCGCAAGAAGTCATTTGCACCACTTTTAATGAAGTGCGCAGACATTAACATGCCTTTGCCTCCAGCAACGCCCATAATTGCCAGCTGCTCTTTCGAGAAGGCTTTTCTTAAACTGGCGACAAAGTGCGTGCCTGTCATATCTGGCAGCGTGTTGTCAGTGATAACAAGACGTACGTTTTTGTGTTCAGACAAGCATTGCATAGCGTCTGTAGCCGTTAGGCATTCAAACGCAATAAAATTGTGGCGCTGAAGTAATGAAACGGTTTTTGAGCGCAACACCCGATTAGTGCTTACCACGACGACGCCGGTAGACTTGTTTTTTTCTAATCGGCTAATAAGACGATTGAGGTAGTCGTAGTTCTGCGAATTTTCTTTGGGAATGTAATCGACAACGTCACGTTCTAGGACTTTATCGCGAATAGCGCTATCTAAACTTTCTGTTGTAGCAATGGTGGGAATGAAAGACTCAACCGTAAAGTCGATGGCTTCGCCTTTTGGTGCATCGGGAAGCGAGTATGCAACAATAGCACACAGAAAGGTTTCCGGCATATTTTGCGAAAACCGCGCTTTGCCTTCTGTCAGCGACGTTGCGCCAACGGGGGTAAGACCTGCCCGGCGTACTAATTTCGCTATAAGTTCAAGGTTGCCTTCACCATTTTCGATGATCAGCACGTGTTGCTGCATACATTTCAACTTAGGTTTAGGCTACCTTGCCTATTAATAATGTTACGCTTTCTCCAGCTTTGCGTAAGCAAGTACCAGCCATTTGCTGCCAAATTCGTCGAAGTTTACTTGAACTCGACCGTGCTCTCCACTCCCTTCGTAGTTAAGTACGATCCCTTCGCCAAATTTACGGTGTACAACTCGCTCACCTAAACTAAAGCCCGTTTCTTCAAAACTGGCGTGCGACGTCGCTTGGCTAAAGCGGTTGTGCACGGGCCGCGAGATAGTCGATTTCAGCCTAACCTCTTCAACGCAGTCTGCTGGCATTTCGCGAATAAATCGAGAAGCAGTATGATACTTATCTTGGCCATAGAGTCGACGACTTTCTGCATAAGTAATATACAACTTTTGCATTGCTCTGGTCATACCAACATAGCAAAGTCTGCGTTCCTCTTCCATTCGACCTGGCTCGTCGTTGGTCATTTGGCTAGGGAACATGCCTTCTTCTACACCTGCTAAGAATACCAGTGGAAATTCAAGGCCTTTAGCGGTGTGTATAGTCATCATCTGCACGGCATCCTGGTCTTTATCCGCCTGGGTTTCACCTGCTTCCAGCGACGCATGAGCTAGAAAGGCTGCCAGAGGCGACATTTCTTCGGCTTCTTCAGGCACGATAAAGGTTTTACATGCAGTAACCAATTCTTCCAGGTTTTCTAGACGTGCTTGGGCCTTTTCTCCGCGCTCTGCTTGGTACATGGCGTACAGACCAGACTGGCGAATAGCTTTATCGGCTTGTTGGTCAAGGGGCTCATCTAACGTGGATTGCTCTAGCTCAGTAATTAGCAACACAAAGCTTTGCATTGCGTTTAGCGCGCGGCCTTTAAAGCCACCTTCATTAATGAGCAACTGACACGCCTGCCACATTGAACAGTTGTGCATTCGCGCGGTGTCGCGCACTTGCGATAAGGTTTTCTCACCAATACCGCGACTTGGGGTGTTTACTACACGCTCGAAAGCTGCATCGTCGTGCGGATGGCTCACCATGCGCATATAGCCAAGGGCGTCTTTAATTTCTTGGCGTTCGAAGAAGCGCAGACCGCCGTATATGCGATACGCCAACCCTTCGTGTAGCAAGGCTTCTTCCAGTACTCGAGACTGGGCGTTGTTTCGATAAAGAATGGCGGTATCAGTAAGGGCGTTGCCTTGATTCAGCCAATCTTTGATTTTCGAAACAATAAAGCGCGCTTCATCTAGCTCGTTGAAACCCGCATATACAGAAATCAGCTCGCCTTGCGCGTCTTCCGTCCAAAGCTCTTTCCCTAAACGGCCCGTATTGTTCTCGATAACCGTGTTCGCCGCTTTAAGAATGTTTCCTGTAGAGCGGTAATTCTGCTCAAGGCGAATAGTAGTAGGCTCGTTGAAGTCTTTCAGGAAGTGCTGAATATTATCTACGTTCGCGCCGCGCCAGCCGTAAATAGACTGATCGTCGTCGCCAACAATCATAATGTTATTATTACCACCACTACACAGCATACGAAGCCATGCATATTGGATATTGTTGGTATCTTGGAATTCGTCTACCAACACTGCACGGAAACGACGTTGATAGTGGGCTAGTACTTCTGGGTTTTTAGCCCATAATTCATGTGCGCGTAGCAACAGTTCAGCAAAATCTACCAAGCCTGAACGGTCGCAAGCGTCTTGATATGCCGCATAGACTTCGCGCATGGTCTTTTGAATATGATCGCCGTGGGTTTCAATGTGCTGAGGGCGCAAGCCTTCGTCTTTGTTGCCATTTATGTACCACTGAATTTGACGAGGCGCCCAATGCTTTTCGTCCAGGTTCATGGCCTTCAGAATGCGGCGAATAAGTCGATACTGATCGTCCGAATCAATTATCTGAAAATTCTCAGGCAAGTTGGCTTCTGCATGGTGCGCTCGTAGTAAGCGATGCGCAAGCCCGTGGAAGGTACCAATCCACATATTGTGCAGGCTGCGACCCATCAACGACTCTATTCGGCCGCGCATTTCTTTGGCTGCTTTATTGGTAAAGGTTACTGCCAAAATAGAAAAAGGGGCGATGTTTTCGACTTCCATTAACCACGCAATGCGATGCACTAATACGCGGGTTTTACCACTGCCCGCGCCAGCCAAAACTAGGGCGTTAGATAGTGGGGCTGCTACTGCTTCACGCTGTTTGTCGTTTAGCTCGTCTAGCAGTCGAGATACATCCATAGTGTGGTACCTGTTAGTTGATAGTGTTATACATTCAGCAGCGCGCTATTATGCCACCTGCCTGTTAATTTATACAGTCCAGTTTTTCCCAGTGAAGATAAACTTCAACGGCATTATACGTTCGTGTGCAATCATGATTTTAAGTATTATTTAATGAAAGATACGAGCGCTCTGAACGTTCTATTAAGTTAATGGAAGCACTCAGTTAGACGCAGCGAGAGAGCAGAGTGCTTTAACGATGTATACATGTACGATACGGTTATTAGCTATAACGAATTAATTCGATAAATTGATCGAATTATGCGCTTGGTCGGTATCACATCGGTATTGCATCACATCAAACTCAGGTAAACTTTTACGCGTTCCCTTTTGTCAGCATAGATATGCCCAGCAAGGAACAAGTTAGACTGCTTACTCAATTTTCTTATAGAACACAGCATTTTTATATAACGGGACATGCTCATGACCGCACTTACTACGCCCATCGATTTTTGGTCTACGCTGAAACAAGAAGCGCAAGTTGTTGCTGAAAAAGAGCCTTTGCTGTCTAGCTATGTGCATGCCAGTGTTCTTGCACATCACAACTTTGAATCGTCGCTTAGCTTTATTCTGTCGAACAAAATGGCAGACGACGTCATGCCTGCGCTCGCCATTCGTGAAGTTTTCGATGAAGCTTACTTACTTGAGCCTGGCATCAGCGAAGCGGCTATTGCTGACATTCTAGCGATTAAGGCGCGGGATGCGGCGGTCAACGATTACCTTACTCCCTTACTTCACTTTAAAGGTTTTCATGCTGTGCAAGTACACCGCATGGCGCATTACCTTTGGGTTCATGGGCGTCATCAGCTTGCTTTATTCTTACAAAGCCGCAACTCGGCAAGCTTTGGTGTAGATATCCACCCTGCTGCGCGTATAGGTAAAGGCGTCATGTTTGACCACGCAACCGGCATTGTAGTGGGCGAAACTGCAGTAGTTGAAGACAACGTATCTATTTTGCAGAGCGTTACATTAGGTGGTACCGGTAATGAGTCGGGCGACCGTCACCCTAAAATTCGCCAAGGCGTGTTAATTGGCGCTGGCGCCAAGATCCTTGGAAATATTGAAATAGGTGAAGGCTCAAAAGTGGGCGCTGGTAGCGTTGTACTTAATAGTGTTCCGGCTCACGTTACTGTGGTGGGTGTTCCAGCTAAAGTGGTTGGGAGACCGGTTTGTCAAAGCCCATGTGAATCCATGCGCCAAAACGTACTAGAAGATAACTCCCACGTATAAAATTGGGGTCAGAGTCTGAGGGATCCCCACGAATTTAATTTCATATGCCTCCGGCCCAGGCTGCGTCAACTATGGAGATGTACCATTTGAGTGCAGCTTTCCACTGTCGCATAGTAAATCGTATTCGACAAGCGACAGCCCTGAGTCCAAGGTAATGGAATGACAACACGCTTCTGGTTTCGGTATTAGCTTGGAAGCGCCGATGCTTATTCGATGAGACGAGCACCATACCCAGTAATATAGCTACGAGTGACGCTAACGTCGTCAGCAATACCAGTATTGTTAGACGCTGCTTTTTCACGCTTTTATTCTGCTCATAGCCAAGCCCGAACTTCGTACTTTTCATGTCTCTAAAGCCTTCTTCAATTTGCATTCGTTGCCTGTAAATGGCCACTACTTGTTTCGATAAGCTTCGATGAGGTGCCAGTGATGTCGCTAATAGCCATGGGTCTTTTGCTCCTTGCGCATGGACTTTCGACCGC
>NZ_BJKJ01000025.1:0-58989 GCF_006538305.1 Alteromonas sp. KUL17 | reverse complement strand
TCTCTAGCATCGTTTTTCCTGTAGTTTCGACGGAAACATTTTATTCAAATTTTAACAATGTAAGAACGAAAAAGTTTAGCGAAAAAAAATCTACATATTGACAGACGGTAGGTGCGCTAGTGCATGTGTAGTTTTTCTAAAAATAATGAAGGAATTGGATAACGTTATCCACATCGGTGAACATCCACATATGAGTACTATCTATACAGACCAGATTAGTATTCGTACAAAAAACAATATGAAGGTAAACATTCCATATAGAGCATTGACGCTGTTGGAAGCCTCACAACCTGAAAATTTAGAACCAGATATTAAGTATGAAGGAAATTTTGCAGACCAGGAGCAACTAAAAACGTGGTTCAAGCATGTTATTCAAGAACCGTGACATATACTTCAAATAAATGGCCTTGAAGCCACTAATCATTCTCTAAATGCTATTGTGAAAGGTACAAGGTAAAAGAATTATATGATTCTGTTCTATGGAAATTTTTTAAGGACAAAAAAACCTGAACAAAAATGTTCAGGTTTTCTGTAAATGGTGCCTCGACCCGGGATCGAACCAAAGACACGCGGATTTTCAACCCGCAGCTCTATCAACTGAGCTATCTAGGCACATAAAGTGTGCTATTTAAGCTTGATAAAAACTTTGCGAGCTTTAACAAAGTGCCTGCAAGCTTTTAACCTATTGTTTTTAAAATTTTTATTGTAAGTGGGCAGAAGTGTTTGCCCTTTTTAACTTGTAGCTGGGTTTAAAACATTATCTGTATATAACCTGATTCACTATGTTTTCTAGCCCTTCTTGCTTTCCAGATACTGGTTTAGGGTCTAAAGATTTGACTTTCGCGTGCTCAGCTAAAGACTCTAGCGACATATTACCGTCTAAGATTTCTCTGCCGAACACAGAATTCCATTCTGCATAGCGACTCTTAACTTTACTATCCAACACACCGTTAGATAACAATTCGTAAGCTTTCTTCAAACCAAGCGCACAGGTGTCCATGCCACCAATATGACCCAAGAAAAGATCTTCAGCATCAAGGCTTTGACGTCTTAATTTAGTATCGAAATTGAATCCGCCTGACGTGTAACCGCCGTTCTTCAGAATTTCATAACAAATAAGTGTCATTTCTTCTACTGAATTAGGAAACTGATCGGTATCCCAACCAAGCTGCGGATCACCACGGTTTGCATCAATTGAGCCGAAAATATCAAGCGCGAATGCCGTAGCCACTTCATGATGGAAGGAGTGGCCAGACAAGGTCGCGTGGTTGGCTTCAATATTTACAGCGAACTCTTTTTCTAAACCAAACTCTTTCAAGAAGCCATAGACCGTTGCTGTATCATAATCATATTGATGCTTTGTGGGTTCTTGAGGCTTTGGCTCAATCAACAATAGTCCATCAAAACCAATTTTGTGCTTGTGCTCAACAACCATATTCATAAAGCGACCAAATTGTTGACGCTCGCGCTTCAAGTCCGTGTTTAAAAGCGTTTCATAACCTTCACGGCCACCCCACAAGACGTAGTTTGCACCGCCAAGGGCTTTGGTCGCATTCATCGCATGGTAAACTTGAGTTGCAGCCCGAGTGAAGATTTCTGGATTTGGGTTCGTTGCCGCGCCAGACATATAGCGAGGATGGCTAAATACGTTAGCAGTTCCCCACAGGAGTTTCATACCAGTTTCTTCTTGTTTACGGGCTAAAACTTCTGTCATCTCCCCAAAATTGCGAATGTAATCTTGGATAGAATCACCTTCTGGTGCTACGTCAATATCGTGAAAACAATAAAATGGCGCACCCAACTTTTCGAAAAATGAAAACGCTACATCGGCTTTTTGTTTGGCTCTCTCCATGGGATCACCCGCTGCAAGCCAAGGTCTATTAAACGTGCCGCCTCCAAATACATCTGCGCCATCCCAACAGAAGTTATGCCAGTAGCACACTGCAAAGCGAAGGTGCTCTTCCATTGTTTTACCACCAATCACCTCTTGGGGGTCGTAGTGCTTGAACGAAAGTGGGTTCGTTGAATCTGGCCCTTCATATTGTATGGAGGGAATGCTTTCAAAATAATTGCTCATAGGATTTCCTTTATAGTCCGCACTATATTGATGCGTAACAGTCACTTAAAGTTTTTAACTCTAACCCAACATTACGAGTAGAATGTTTCGACTGCGTAGTACAGTTCTCTGAACTTCTGCCGTTTATTGAGGTAGTTGTCATGAATTTTTTTGTTTGGTGTGTATGTCGCCTCTAGCTTCGGCTTAAAGCATATGTCTGAAAGGTCGGCGTTAGGATTGGCAGCTAATTGAGCCAGCCGAGCTGCTCCAAGAGCCGGTCCAACATCCCCGCCTTCTCTGTACTCCAGTTCGTAACCGCTGATATCGCTAAGGAGCTGACGCCAAAAAGTGCTTCTTGCTCCTCCACCTATAAGGCTTATTGATTTTGCAGTGACACCACTTTGATGTACCGCATCAATGCCGTCAGCAAGCGCCATCGAAACCCCTTCTATGACAGCTCGTGCCATATGGACTCGCTCAGTCGATGCCGACACGCCAAAAAATGCAGCCTTAGCTGAAGGGTTATTATGAGGTGTTCTTTCGCCCGTTAGGTATGGGAGAAAAACAGGTGTTTGTGTGTCATGGTGGCTTGTATTTGTCTGCACGTCATCAATCATGCTGCCAACATCGGTGTAGCCACTTTGCTTTGCGTACCAATCTAGGCAGCTTGCCGCGCTGAGCATAACCGACATCATATGCCAACGGTCATGGATAGCGTGGCAGAAACTGTGAACAGCCTGAGCTGTATTTACGGTGAATCGATCAGTTACTGCGAAATAAACTCCTGATGTTCCAAGCGATAACATTGCGTGACCAGGCTCATGAATTCCACACCCAATCGCACCGGCCGCATTATCACCGGCACCACCAGCAATAGCGACATTCTGCATTCCCCAGCGTGTCTGTAGTGAGTCTTTTAAATGCCCTGTAATACTGCTGCCCTCGTAGAGAGAAGGCATGTTGTCGACGCTCAAGCCGCAAGCTTTTAATAGTTCTTCATCCCAACTTCGAGACTCGGTATTCAGCCAAACAGTGCCGGCGGCATCCGACATATCTGATCCAAACTCGCCAGTTAGCTGATACCTCAAAAAGTCTTTAGGAAGCAGAACCTTGTCTATTTTAGAAAAGATTCCTGGCTCATTTTTTTTACCCAAAGAATTTTGGGGGCAGTAAAGCCTGCCATTATGAGGTTTCCGGTACGGATAGATGAGTCTGGCACTAAGCGAGTTATCTCTTCGCACTCGTCGCTACTTCGACCGTCGTTCCACAATATTGCGGGTCTTAAAACGCCCCCTTCGCTGTCCAACAGCGTCGCACCATGCATTTGACCGCTCAAGCCGATTGCTTTGACGGTAGATAAATTGTTCTTATCACTCAATTCATCAAGACAGTCACAGGTGGCCTGCCACCAGTCGTTAGGATCCTGCTCCGACCAAAGAGGATGCGGCATAGATATGCCAAGGGGACGGCTCACTGACTGAACAACCGCTCCGGCTTCGTTGGTTAACACAGTTTTCACACCAGAGGTGCCTAAATCTATTCCTATATACATCGACGTTTCTCATAAAATAAGCGCTGATGTACGAATGTTGATTACTAAAAGCGTTTATATCAATTACGAAATTTTGTAATCGTTTTGTTAATTAAGACATCCTGGTTTAGTATCAATAAACAAATAATCATAATAAAAGTTACGTAATCTGTTTATACGTAGGAAGCTAACATGTTCGAAAAAGCGCACAGTATTACGCTACTTCTGAATGCGAGTAAGATATTCGACAGACAAATTATCGAGGGAATTGGTCAGTACCTCCAAACATCAGATGCAGACTGGGATTTGTATTTAGAAGAAGATTTTTTGACTCGGTTAGAGCATTTAGATGAATGGCGCGGTGACGGCATAATTGCCGACTTCGATAACCCTGCGATAGAGCGCGCTTTGGCAAGTACATCTGTACCAGTTGTTGGCGTAGGGGGCTCTTATCAAGACAAAAGCAAATACCCCGATGTGCCATATGTTGCAACGGATAACTTTGCGCTCGTAGAAGCCGCAGTTGAACACTTACGCCAAAAAGGTATTGAAAGGTTTGCTTTCTACGGTAGCCCAATCAGCCAAGAGCAGCGGTGGGCACAAGAACGCGAACAAGCAATGCTCTCACTAACTAGGCAATATGGATACGAGTGTTATGTTTATCGGGGTCATGCGGTGAGAGCCGAAACTTGGCAATATTCTCAAAAAAGACTTACCGATTGGCTCAAAAGTTTACCAGCACCCACTGGCATTGTAGCCGTCACTGATTCTCGTGCTAGGCATCTACTTCAAGCATGTGACCATTTGGACCTGCTCATTCCAGAGCGATTTGCGGTCATTGGAATCGACGACGATGAACTCACACGATTTTTGAGCCGAGTTAGTTTGTCATCTGTTAGACAAGGTTGTCTCGAAATGGGCTTCCAGGCTGCGAAGCTACTTCACAAGCAATTGAAAGGGCAAGCACCTAAAATCACTCAGTTACTCGTCCCTCCCGTTACCGTAGCAGAAAGGCAGTCAACAGAGTTTAAAGCCATCAAAGACCCTCTTGTAATGCAAGCTTCGCATTTTATAAGAATGAATGCCTGTAAGGGTATAAAAGTTGACCAAGTGCTGGACCACGTAGGCATTTCAAGGTCTAACTTAGAGGCCCGTTTTAAAGAAGAGCGGGGCCATAGTATTCACACCGAAATACACAACGAAAAATTAAACAGAGCATGCAGAATGTTAAAAGAGACTGACGCGCACAGTAGCGAAATAGCAAAGCGCTGTGGCTATCCTTCTGTTCAATATATGTATGCGCTTTTTCGTAAACACTTTGATCAAACTCCTGTTGAGTACCGCCAAGCAGCGCAACCTGGTTATTTAGAAAGTGAATCAGAAAGCTCGGTTATCAACATCTCCTAAATTAGGACTATAGCAATAGAGAAAACAATATGGACACAACGTTAACCAATGATATTTCCAGTGAATCGACAAACTCTGGGTTTATTCTCTTCATAACCATTGTAGCGACGATAGGAGGATTTCTTTTTGGATTCGACAGTGGCGTGATAAATGGCACTGTTGATGGGCTGCAAACCGCTTTCAATTCTCAAAGTGTAGGGACTGGTTTTAATGTATCCAGTATGCTTTTAGGTTGTGCCGTAGGTGCTTTCTTTGCTGGACGCTTAGCTGATCAATACGGCCGCAAGTCTCTACTGCTTGTTGCCGCTATTTTCTTTTTAATAAGTGCATGGGGGTCAGGTGTTGCAACAAGTAGTGTCGAGTTTGTTCTTTACCGAGTTATCGGTGGTCTCGCTGTAGGCGCCGCTTCTGTAATGGCGCCCGCGTACATCGCAGAAGTTTCACCAGCAAAATACAGAGGTATGCTCGCCTCAATACAGCAAATAGCCATTATTGGCGGGCTTTTTTCAGCTTTTCTGAGTAATTATTTTCTTGCTGATATCGCTTCCGGCTCTACTCAAAAACTTTGGTTGGATTTTGAAGCTTGGCGCTGGATGTTCTGGATGGAGATAGTGCCAGCGTCACTTTTTTTCATAATGCTTCTTTTCATTCCTGAGAGCCCACGTTTTTTAGTAGTCAAACAGAAAACTGGGGAGGCAAGCTCGGTACTAAGCAAGCTTTACGGCTCTCACGCTCAGAATAAACTCACGGAAATAGAGGCATCATTATCAGACGATCATAAGCCTCAGTTAAAGGACTTAATCGATAAAAACTCAGGGAAGCTGAAATCTATAGTATGGATTGGCATTGGTCTAGCTGCACTTCAGCAACTTGTGGGTATAAATGTCGTTTTTTACTATGGAGCTGTACTATGGCAAGCAGTAGGTTTTTCTGAGTCTGACGCGTTATTAATAAACGTTATAAGTGGGGCTATTAGCATAGCGGCATGTATTGTCGCCCTCGCAGTGATCGACAAAGTGGGCCGTAAACCGCTATTAAAGTGGGGTTCGATTGGCATGACAGTTACGCTTGCCGTGGTCGCCATTGCCTTCTTAAATGCTGAGCAGTCTGTTGATGGGAAGTTATCTCTAAACGAATGGGGCCCACTAGCCTTGATTGCAGCGAACCTTTACGTTTTCTGCTTTAACTTCTCGTGGGGGCCGGTAATGTGGGTGATGTTGGGAGAGATGTTTCCAAATCAGATAAGAGGTTCAGGCCTTGCTGTTAGTGGCTTAGTTCAGTGGTCAACAAACTTTCTAATAACTTGGTCATTCCCGATGTTGCTTGCCGGTATAGGGCTCGCGGGTGCTTATGGCCTTTATGCGCTTTTCTCACTGCTGTCGATTATATTTGTCATACGTTATGTCTATGAAACCAGAGGTGTAGAACTTGAAGATATGAAGGGGTAGTTACCTGTCCTAGAAAATTAGGGTTCTGCATAAGTAGGTGTCTTGAAGAATGCATACTGACGCCTACCCTATTTCCTTATTTAAGTAGAGCTTGTAACACCGCAAAAGAATTTCATTGGTAGCTCTCAAGTCTATAGTTACGTCAAAGCCCTTAAACATTACATGTGCTCTTTTGCTAAGACTAACTTTGAAAAAAACTATGAATCTTGGGTATCAATCTACGAGAAGGTTACCTATTTATCATGAACCTTTAAATCGGTATAAGAAGAGCAAAATTACATGTTAAGACACCTTACGTTTGTCCCCTTTTTACTTATCTTGGTTGCTTGTTCCTTTGCAGAACCTGATTTAAGTTCTAGCGAAGTTCAACACAATGAACAACCACAACCTGATAACTTACTGGTTGGGAGTAATATCCGCCCGCTTAACGTTCACAACGAAACTCCCAGGCTATCTTGGCATTCTAATGTTAAAGCACAAGAGGCTTTCCAAATACAAGTCGCTACTAGTCAGGACAAACTAGTTTCTGGCTTGGCAGATCTTTGGGATAGCGAGAAAGTCATATCTAGTATTTCTGTTAACGTTCCCTATCAAGGCACAACGCTAGAGACAAATAGCAAAGCCGTTTGGAGAGTTCGAGTCTGGTCAAAAGACGCCGAAAAGCCAAGCCGTTGGAGTACACCCTCTACTTGGGAAATGGGCTTACTTAACAAATCCGACTGGCGTGCAAAGTGGTTGCAAGTCAAACAGCGTGATATCGCACAAGTAACAAAAAATCGAATGGACTGGATAGAATATGCAGCCAATGTTCATCCAAATATCACAGAAAAACTAACAGAGACCGCTTTTAACAAACAACTAGGCATTGTTAAACAATTAAAACAGCAGCCTACTGCCAGCTTATTTCGTCACTCATTTACTACAGAAACTGGCAAAAAAATCGCGGGAGCAAAACTTCACAGCACAGCTGGTGGGTACTATGAAATATTCTTAAACGGACAGAAGGTTGATGATCGACTTGCTGACCCGGGTCAAACTGATTTTGATAAGCGTATTTTATATAACACTGATGAAGTCAGCGATTTACTATTAAACGGTCAGAATACTATCGCCGTCCATCTTGGGAGCGGCTGGTATGACGAGAACATTGCCTTTAGCAAATGGTCTAACCCAGACACAGCCAAGGATAAGAGAAATCAGAAAACCTTATCCTATGGACAGCCGAATTTCATAGCCCAGTTAGAACTTATTTATGAAGATGGAAGCAGTCAAATTGTAGCGTCAAATGAAAGCTGGATATCACACCCGTCACCTATTTTAAAAGAAGGGCTTTTTTCTGGAGAGCTTTACGATGCCAATGAAGCTGTTGAAGCATGGAACGTAAATACATCTGCAAATAATCTAGTTAACTGGCAACCGGTTGAAGCCTTGGATGAATGGCCTACTGAATCATTAGAACCACAGCTTCTGCCGCCGATAAGAGCAGTAAAAAAATTAGAACCTATTAAGCTTTATCAACCGCGAAAGAATGTATGGGTTTTCGACTTTGGACAAAACTTCACTGGTATACCAACATTAAACCTAAAAGCTCTAAATTTAAAACCAGGGCAAGCTGTCCATATGCGCTACGGAGAATGGGCAGACATAGACGGTAATTTAAGCCAAAAGTCTGGGGGAGGTGCACCACTTCTAAAACAGGTTGATACCTATATAGCTTCTGGAGAAGACGCGCAATTTTGGAGCCCGGTTTTTACTTGGCATGGTTTTCGTTATCTAGAATTAACAGGCATAGACTTTGAGCCAGATTTGAACGCCGTACACGGACATCTAGTTCGAAGCGACGTTGAAATTGCTGGGCAATTTAAAAGCTCTAGTAAATTACTAAATAAAATTCATGACATGGCGCTATGGAGTTACGAAGGAAATTTAATGGCGCTACCGATGGACTGCCCAATAAGAGAGCGAGCTGGGTGGACAGGTGATGCACATGCAGCGCTGATTACTGGTAACTACAATTACGACATGCAAAACCTCTGGGAAAAATATTTAGGCGACTTCGAGACATCAAGTCACATCGCACCGGCAGTCGTACCTGGCAAACGCTCACATGGCGAAAAGTACGATTGGGCTGTAGCTGAAGTCATTATTGCTTGGGAGAATTATCGCCATCATGGTGATATCCAAGTAATCGCCGAACAGTACGAGAGTATGGTGGAATACATGGACGCTGCGGAGACACAACTAACCGATAACCTTCTGCGCGATGGCTATGGTGACTGGTGTGATCCAGTTCGAGTACCCGGGATGACGCGCAAGCGCTGTAATCCTGAATATACTTTACCAACGATGACGACATCTGGCTTTTTGGCACATGGTGCGGAATTAATGGCTAAAATGTCTACGCTTCTGAACAAACCGGAAAAAGCTAAACACTATAGTGCCTTATTCGAAAGGATCGCCACGCAATATCACAAAGAATTTTATAACACAGAAACCGGGCATTATGGGAGTCAAACTGCTGATGCCATGGCACTAAGATTCGGTATTACCCCTATACACTTAAGGTCTTCTGTTGCCGAAGCACTGAATAAAGATGTTGTAGAAAACTGGAATGGTCACGGCTCTATTGGCGCATTGGGTCAAACTTATGTATATCGCGCACTGAGTGATTACGGTTACGGCGATACTGCTTTTGGTATATTTACGGCTCAGGGCTATCCAGGTTACCAGTGGCAATTCGATAATCTAAAAGCAACAACCCTATGGGAGCGCAAAGGCGTATGGGATCCAACTAAAGACCCTGAAGGTAGAAACCCGCCGAGCCGTTCATTAAACCACCCTTTTCACAGTGGGTATGACGGTTGGTTTTATGAGGGTTTAGGCGGTATTCGACCTCTCGGCGACAATCCAGGATACCAGCATTTCGAACTATCACCTGTGTTCCCTAAAGACCTAGAATGGGTCGAAGCAAGTTATAAGACAGGCTATGGGAAAATTGTGAGCAATTGGCAACGCCATGGAAATACTATCTATTGGCAGCTCGAGGTGCCGAACAATTCCTCAGCCAAGGTTTCATTGCAGGGTAAACCAAGCCGTATATATGGAGCAGGGCAACATTCAATAACGATTGAGATGTAAGAATATAAGTAACTAGTCCTATAACAAACTGGCACTTATTTGGGCTAAAATGCCCGATTTTAATCATCGGGCGTTTCATATTTTAGAGCCGTAGTGGTCCGTTGAAGACAAGAAGCGGACAAAAAGATTATTGATCAGCTATTTCAGCTTTGTGACAAGCAGATGTTTAAGGGACAGTTAGGCAACCTTTTTGAAAAAGCAGTACCTTTTATGACTAGTTACATTTTTAGTATTGCGTGAGTTAACCCAGTATATAGAATCCCGTTATCACTACTTAAACGGTAATTCAGATGTTTTACAGATTTATCATAGCTATTTCGTTGCTACTAACTTCTACGTTGGGTTTTGGGCAAACACCCAATAAGGCAAGGGAGGCTATAAAGGTAGTAACTTTAGGTACATTCCATTCAGTTTCCTAACCTTGATGTCGTGAAAGTCGAAGACGACGAGAAAATTGATGTGTTATCTAGCGAGTACCAAAAGCAACTCGTGGCTATCGCAGAGCAAATTAAGACCTTTAGTCCTACACATATTGTTGTTGAGCATAAGTTTGCAGAGCAAAAAAAGTTCACTGAGGATTACGAGGCCTATTTATCTAAAAGAAATGCAAAACTTAAACAATTTCCCCGAAATGAGGTTTATCAACTCGGGTTTCGGCTCGCCGAAAAGCTTGGACATAGTTCAATATTTGCTGTTGATACATGGGGACGAATGTATTCCACAGTTGACCAAGTACTTATTGATAAGGTTAAAGTTGCTGAGTTCGGTAAGTATTATAAAAGTAATCCAGATACTGAGCTTAGGTATAGCTCAGGAAAACCATTGTACAAGTCACAAGGTATTGCAGCCGAATTACTTCGGCTGAACAGCGAAAAAAATATCAAAAAATCACTTGGCAACTATTTAATTGGGCACTTTAAATTTGAAACTGAAGAAAATGAATACTTTGGTGCAGACTTTGAAACTGGCCGTTGGTTCAGTAGAAACCTTCGGATTTTTCGAAATATCCAACGGGTTCTAGCCAAGCCTGGCGATAGAATTTTGATGATTTTTGGCTCAGGTCATATGAACCTTTTGAACGTATTCTTTGATGCTTGCCCCGAGTATGAGCGCGAGCACATAGGAAACTATTTAAATACCTCCAAATAAGTATCAGGGACTTTTTTAAACGGTTGATAACTCTCTGTATGCAGGTTTTATAGTTGAGTAAATCACTCGAAAGATGGAAGCAATGTACAACTCGGTCGGACAGCAAATATTTCAGAATGTCCACTGTTCGTTGAATTGTCGGTAATAGCAATTTCTGTTTGACCAACCCACTTCTGCACAAAACTGCATGGTCGGCAAAGTAATACTTTAATTACCACGCGATTCTGTCGTAGTCGCTAGTTACCAAGGGAAATTGACGGTTATCTTTAACCGTGTTCTTTGAATGTTTTGTTTATGCATTTGAGGAACGCTAAGGATGATTGTGTTGAATTCCATAGCTCAATTGACAGTTGATGTCATCGCGAAAGTGGCAGAGTGTAAATTTACTATAGCTAATGCCATTAAGCTCCTCAATAAGTCTAGATGTACTGTTGTACGTTATTTACAGCGTTGCCGAAGCCAAGGGTTACAGTTCTTTGTTCACGGAAATACAGGCAACGCCAGTTAATAAAACGCCTGACCGGCTTAAGCAGCAAGTTCAGTCGCTAATTCGCAAGAAATACTATGACCTGAACTTGTTGCACCTCACTGAGATGCTTGAGACTCACGAACGACATTGTCAGCGCTAGACGCTGTGCTAGTGGACACATGATATCCATCATGTAAAACGGGCGAAGCGCAGGCGTGTTCACAAACGCAGAGAGCGAATGGAAGCACCTGGATTAATGTTAGAAATGGACGGCAGTTGAGTATGTGAAACAGGTGCATAGTATGAAAAGTCTCATCGAAAGAGTGGCGCTAGTTCAGGGGAAAGGTCAGTAACAATATCGTTGTAATGTATAGGGAAGGTGAAGTTTCGGAATTCAGTGGAGAATGCAAATAACCTTTTTAATGAGCAACTCAATAAAGGTTAAAGTGCGTCAATACCGTTGTAAGCTCAGTTTTATCGGTTGTGGAAATACAGAAGAATCAGCGAGAGATAGGCTTTGCTTTATTAATGAACTTAAAGATTAATGGCAGGGGTTCCCCCTGCCAAAACATCAACCAATCCTTAGAATGAGCCTCGGATACCTAGTGAGTAGCGAGCTCCGTTGTCTTCGATTGAGTAGATTTGGTTAGGGAAGCGTCCAATTTGCGTTAACTCTTCTTCAGTCACGTTAATTCCTTCAATAAATACAGTTAAATTTTCACTTATGTCGTAACTTGCACTTACGTCCCACTGACCGTATGTTTTTGTAGTAACCGGCTCGCCTGTTTTGCCGCCAACAGAAGTGTTATCTAGCGCAAATAGGAACGACTCACGGTTATTAAACGCAATACGTGCCTGGAACGCGTCGCGCTCATAGAACACAATAAGATTTTGCGAGTCGCCAAGCCCGGCTAACGCAAATGTACGGCTAGTATCAGCTGATATTTCTGCGTCACTATTTACTATTGTAGCATTGGCGGTTATACCGAATCCGTTGTCCCACACGTGGGTAACAGCCGCTTCGTAGCCGTTAACCTTTGCAGTTTCGCCGTTTTGCGGACGAGTAACAGTGTAAACTTCACTAGCGCCGTTAAGTTCGTTTGTATCTGCCACTACATCGCGATTAGGCTCTTCTGGGTCAAGTGATATACCTGGTGCACAATCGGCAGCAGCACAGCGATAATCATTTGGAAGACGATTGGTCATTGCGTACGTTTCATCTGCAGAAAGTGTAACGATGAAGTCTTCTACTTCTTTGCTAAATAGTGCAAATGAAAATATTGAGTCATCGCTATAGTACCACTCGAACGATAAGTCCCAGTTGTCTGCGCTAAAAGGCTTAAGATCTGGGTTGCCACCACTAGCCTGTAAATTCTGACGACGGGGCGAATTGAACGTAGTCGCTGGAGACAGTTGAGACATGGTAGGACGTGATAATGAATCGTACCGAGAGAAACGTACAATCATGTCTTCTTGTATCTCTAACTTAACGTTTAAGCTAGGTAAAAGGTTGGCGTAAGAAGATGATTCCGTAATGTTTTCGGCCGGTGCAAATACATTGGTATACAATGTTAGGTCACTTGTTGGCACAATATCGGCGATTAGCGCTTGTACTGCTGAAACTGAAAGATTTGTTTCCTCGTAACGGGCGCCGAAGTTCATCGTTAATGGCATATCTCCAATGTCGTAACCTAATTCGAAGTTAGCATAAATCGCTGTTACGTCTTCTTCAATGTTGTAATAGTTTGGCTGAAGGGTAGGTTCTAGTGGCGCTCCTTGTGAAGCAAGGTAGTCTAGGTAAGCGTCACCGTCATATGTATACCAAGTATCAATTAAACCACTTAAAAAATTCTTCGCAGTAAAGGGGCGGATATTTAACTCATCAATTGGCGCCTCTGTGCCATACCCACAAAATGCACACTGAGCAGCAAATTCTTGAAATACATACTTTTCACGCTCCGAACGTAAAAAACCGAAATCAACTTTACGAAAAACGTCAGAATCAGCTAGGTACGTGAAATCTGCTTTATATTCTGTGACTTCATCTTGAGATGCGAATATATTACCTAGGTCGTTGCCGTGAAGACGGTTAAGAGAAACATCTGGAAGAGAGCCATTTTCAAAACCGTTGTGAATTACAGTAGGTATGTTACCTCTACCGTCAAATTCGTAGCTGTTGATGATACCCACAACGTTATTTCGACCTTTGCCTGCAACATCATTTTCAGCATCTGACGTTGAAACGTCGAACTTTGCTGAAATTGTATCGGTTATGTTCCAATCTACATTTAAACCAAAGCCTTTGTTAGTAACGTCGCGTATACCACGGGTTGACGATATAAAGTCAGAAGCTGGATTACCACTACCTTCGTGAACGTCAATTCCTTGCGTAAACTGCAGAGCAGTACCGAAATCAGAAATTGTTGCAGAACTGACGCGATCTGCCTCAAACCAAGACGCTAAAGCGGATAGCTGAGAATCAATTTCAAACTTAGACACAAAACCGTCTAGCGTGATAGTTACATCGTCTGTAGGAGCAAACTGCGCTACAAGGGACGCATTAGTACGAGTTCTGTCTTGTTGGTCTACAGTTTGATTCCAATTACGTGGAAGATACACATTCGTAGCCAATACCCCGTCGTTTCTGTTCGACAATGTCAAACCTGGTCGCCAACCCGCGGTGCCGATACGGTTGACTTGAACTTGACGTTCTTGGTGAGATACCGCCAATAATAAACCAATTTTGTCCTCAGCAAACGTATTACTCGCTAGGAATGATGCCTGTGGAGATGTTTCTTCCGAAAGTGTCTCGTAAACCCCCTTCACACTACCTACAGCTTGAAAACCGTCATAGTCAAAAGGACGGGCTGTCGAAACATTGATGGTAGAGCCTATACCCCCTGATTGGAGGTTTGCAACACCGCTTTTATAGATGCTAGCGCCAGTAATTTGATCCGCTGCTAATACGTCGAAGTTGAATGCACGGCCTGCGTCGTCAGTAGCTAATTGGCGACCATTTACAAGTACAGTATTAAACTGTGGCCCAAAACCACGTACCGTTATTTTTTGTCCCTCTCCACCGTTACGGTCAATTGAAACACCCGTGATACGTTGCAAAGACTCTGCTACGTTCAGATCAGGGAATTTGCCTAAATCTTCCGCTGCTATTCCATCTGAAACGGCCAAATTTTCTTTTTTGTCAGACATTGCTCTTTTCAAGCTGCTTACAATGCCTCGAATCTCAATTACTTCTACAGATGCATCGTTTACGCTCTGCTGTTCAAAATCTTGTGAAAATGCATCAGACGTATTTAAGGCAGAAGCAATAGCGGCAACTAATATTGAGCGCTTCGCAATAGAACCTAAATGTGTTGTGTTAATTTGATGTGTCAATGTCCTGTCTCCTTGTAATGACTATATTTAAAAGTTTATGAGCTTTAACTTATAAATGATCGATATTGACTGTATTCGTTACCACCCTCTCAGCTACAGCGTGACAAAAAAAACCCAGCCAAAAACCACAATACATTGATATTAATAATCTTTTAAATTACCTTAAAAAGGTTAAACGTTTACCTTAAACAAAACACTAACACAAATCAATCATTGTTAACGACCTTTTTTAACAATTTATTAATTTTCATATGATCATAACTGACTGATATAGACTGATTGTGCTCATACATGGATGAGCAACGCCTACCAATTGATAGTGTGGAAAGGAACATGAAGACTCGGAAAGAAGTGTTCGGATGTCAATTGCAACGAACAGGGCTGTTTAAGATCGGAGCTATGGGGATACTTGCAAGCTCCCTTACTGTAACACGCAACCCATTTTAGAGGGTTTTTAGAAAAGGATTTTTATGACGATAGAAATACACTCAACGCAAGAATCTTTAACCCTCCGTGATTTCTTATCGATATTTCATCGACAGATAGATTTTTTCGATGCTGAGCGAGCACGATATTTTCAATCGATATTTAAGACGTACCGCGAATACCTACAAGACTTTGAGTCACTTAAAGTTGGTAGACGAGGGAAGCGATTTCGCTTGATTTTGTATTACTGGTATTACGCGGAGCCTTTACTACGACGGGCCAATTTCGCCCTTTAAATAAGCTTTGGCTGCTCAGGAACAAAACTAGACGTTTTTAAATTGTGGTTTTAAGGAAAAAGTAACTTGAGACGCACAATATTTCATATGGTGACAATCATAACAAAAGCATTATCCCGTCGTAAGGGATGTGTGTTAACGACGATTTAAGCGGTATGCACTGTATATATCGATTAGTTTCGATATTTCAAAGAAGCAATGTATACCTCGGAGGCTAGTTACAAGGCTACAGCTCTGAAGCCAACCAAATAAGTGTGTATATACTGCAATAAATTCAGAATTGAGTTTTACTAAAAAAGGGATACAAAAATGTTTCACATTGTTTTAAATAGCAATCAACTCAAGCGCCTTTTATTTGTGTTTATTGCTTTTTTTAGTACGCTGCTGTCAAGCAATGTTTATGCGGAAAACGAAGTTAGGCAGTATTTAAACTACAATGAGGATTGGTTGTTCAAGCTTGATGATAACGTCATCTATAAAGATGAAACCATAAATGATAGCGGCTGGAAAAAACTAGATGTCCCTCACGACTACATATTCGAAGAGCGCGTACACAAAGCTGGATCACAGGGTCAATCAGGCGGTTATCACGGCGGAGGAACCGCTTGGTACCGGAAGCACTTTGTTTACAATGATGATTGGCACAACAAACAAGCCTGGCTTCAGTTCGAAGGCGTATACATGAATAGCGAAGTGTAAGTTAATGGAGAATATCTTGGCAAAAGGCCTTATGGCTATATCAGTTTTCAATATGAGTTAAGCAAGTATCTTAAGCAAGGCGATAATGTTATTAGCTTGCGTGTTGACAACGAACTTCAGCCATCCACTAGATGGTATCATCCTGGCGGGATCTTTGCTCCAGTCAAGCTAGCTATTCTCAACCCAATTCATATCAAACACAATTCACTATTTATCCACACCCCAAAGATAGGTCAAAAGACGAGGGTAGAGGTTAGCTTTAACTTAAATAGTAGCGCTAAAAATACTGACGGTCTATCACTTCGCTACACCGTTTACGACCATGATCGTAATTAGGTATTCACAGAGCTCTCCCCGCTTGAAAAAGCAGCCACAAAAGTCAACGGCAAAACCGATTTCTCATTTTCTTTTGAGTTACCCAACGCGCGGCGCTGGAACCCACATGACGCTTACCTATACAGCCTAGATGTTGCGCTTTTGAAGAACAACAACGTTCTCGATTCTCAAGCTACGAAATTTGGAGTTCCAGATATAGAGTGGAAGACGGACACGGGATTTTGGATAAATGGTCAAAATGTCAAGATTCAGGGGGTAGCAGAACACTTTGAGGGCGGGCCCGTGGTGGGCGCTTGGACAAAACCCTTACTAAGATGGAAACTTAACCTTTTAAGAGAAATGGGGGTTAACACTATTCGAACAGGCCACAACCCCTACCCCACTATGTTTTACGAACTCTGTGATGAACTTGGTTTAATGGTAATGGATGAAGTGTTTGATGGGTGGAAGCAAAAAGCCAAGCATGATTACGGTCGTTATTATTTCAATGAATGGTGGGAAAGAGATTTAACGGAATGGGTTACACGCAACCGAAACCACCCTTCAATAGTTATTTATAGCGTAGGAAACGAAACTCATGGCGACATCGTCACGCAGTTAGCTGGTGAAATCAAGAAACACGACGCAATGCGCCTGGTCACTTCGGGTTCAACAAATACAGAAGGCCTCGATGTAGTAGGAATCAACGGCGGCTCAGAAAATGAAAGCTTTTTTGACCAACGCTTTGATCGCCCCTTTGTCTCTACTGAAGCACCTCACACCTGGCAAACACGTGGATACCATCGCACTCAGACTTGGTGGCGTGACGGACCTAAACACGACACTTTCGAGTTGCCTGATATTACAGAAAAAGAGATTTTCTTCTACGAATGGAGAGACCCTAAAGACTGGACGAACCAAAAACAACATCTTAATTCCTCATACGATAACCCGACAGTTCGTATCAGTGCCCCCAAAAATTGGGAGTTAGCAAGAGACTTACCCCACCATGCTGGGCACTTTCGCTGGACTGGCTTTGACTACCACGGCGAGGCTGGGTTGACACACGGAGGGTAGCCTTACATCGCCTTTATGGGAGGCGCACTGGACCTGGCAGGTTTCAAGAAAGATCTCTTCCATTTTTATCGAAGTCAGTGGCTAGATGAACCCTCACTTCATATTTTACCTAGTTGGACACATCCCACTATGAAAGAAGGCACACTAATTCTAGTATGGGTTTATTCTAACCTTGATGAGGTCGAGTTGTTTCTAAACGGTAAATCACTTGGTCGCGATAGGCCTGGTAAGCAAGCACAAGAGATGCAAGCAGAGTGGTTTGTTCCATGGCAAGCGGGATCAATAAAAGCCGTTGGTTATAGAGATGGCAAAAAGGTATTGGAGAAAGTGGTTACAACGGCGAACTCTCCTGATGGGTTAAAACACACTATTGACACCTATTCTGCCGAAAATGGTTTTAGAACGGCAAAAGTCATAACCACTGAAACGGTCGATGATAAAGATACTTTCTATCCATATGGTAGCCATAAGATTTATTATCATTTTAGCGATGGGTTAAAATTAAAAGCACTTGAAAATGGCTCTCCTTATGAACACACAAATCGTGATAAATCCAATTATCGACACTTATTTATGGGAAAAAATCGCGCATTCGTTGAAGTTAAATATCCAGATGCCCATGAATTCGTAACGATAGGTGCAATAGTTGGTGACGAAGCGTTACGACTATCAAATAAAGTTGCGATTGATGTACAGACAATTGCAATTACCAACCCAACGAACCTCTCGTCGCAGCATGTAGAGGTTCTTTATAGTATAAATAGTGCCGATAAAGGCAAAATGAATCCTTACCTTTGCCTTTTTCGGTCAACGAAGGGGATACGGTGTATGCCAAAGTAATTATAAATGGCAGGCTTGTAATGCAGATGGCACAAAAGTTTGGGCCAGGAGTGGGCCTGTTTTTGGGGCGATGAGAACTCTGCTAATATGTGGATCGGACGTGGTCTATCCTTACAAGGCGAAGGTGCGGAATATGAACGAGGTGCTGCAGCAGTGCGAGGAACCCACGGCGTTCATGGTGGTGGTTATGGAACATTCAATGAAAAAGAAGGTACCATGTATTGGTATCACGAAAACGATGGCGCCGAAGGCGTATACACTGCAGTTTTCCGCTATACACATAATGACAAGAGGTCTAAAGGTCCCCTAGCTATATACGTAAATGATAAAAAAGTAGCTACGGTTGAATTTAGGCCAACCGGAAGTTGGGACAGTAAATGGGATGAACAAGCAGTGAGCTTTACTCTTGTTAAAGGCGCAAATCACATAGAATTTAGAACGATGGGTGAAAGCGGCCCTAACATGGACCAGTTTACACTTAAGTAAACTGGTCTCGTTGTAATTGCAAACTAAGTTCCAATGCTGGTTTGTAAATTGCTCTTTCTATGGTTATTCAAAGAATATTGATTTGAAAGTAACTTTCTCATCTCTTTTAATGCTTCATTTTTTGCTTTCTCAAAATTGTTGATAAATTCCTCAGGTGTGTGACCATCAGTTGATCGAGTTAATATTCGGTGCGAGCTAGTAGGTGAGTCAAGAACTTTCTTATCCAAATCTTCAGTTAACAAAACTCTTAATTGGTGGTACTGATTCTTAACCTCTCTGATTTGATCTCTGTAAGCGTTCCATTGTTTTGCTTCGCGGAGATGCTGACCTCCCAGCGACAATTCTAATAATCTAGAGTAGATCTCGATTTTTGCATGTGCCTGTTTTTCGAAAATACCGCCATAAGAAACTTGAAATCTTGTATTTTGGGTTGCCAACTCTGCTTTATAATAATTAATATCTTTTGTTAGGAGTTGATTAATTATTGAACGAAACAAAAAGCCTAGAACAGCCAAGAGAATAGCATTCGAACCAACGGTTATTAGAACAAAACCTAAAACTTCCTGTGTCCTTTTTTCTCCTAAAAGCTTATAACTGAGACTTTATAGTAACGGCGTTTCCCCTGAAAAACATAATCTGTGTTTCATAGGAAAGCATTTCCAACTGTCTGCTATACGTCAAGGCCGCCGCTCAAACAATGAGGTACAAATAGCAGAAAAGTGCGTATGCCAGAGGGTCAAGATGCATTTGACCTTGTCATGGGTTAACACCAAGGTTTGTTACTTAACTGGATTACATGCTCATATCTAAAGCATTGCGTTTCGTGTCGCCATCGGACAGGGCAACCTAATACTTTCAATTTATGCTGATATCGTGAGGGACAAGCTGGGAGGTATCTCTTTTGAAGTCTGGTTTTGTTTCATCCGACGCTAAATCCAAACCACGTTGCTTCTCTAAACTAGAGAGAAATTCATCTTGAGTTTTACCTCAAATCTCTAACTTCTTTTCCACCAGCAACGCTTTAATTGACACATTCTGTTGCCGATGCGATATCGTGAGTTGTAAATATGCCGAAGTGACCGTCTTTAATGGCTTTTTGTAGTCTAGTAGTGACCTTTAATGCGAGGTTCATACACACTTTTTCTCTACATAGGCGAAAATATGTATACATAAAGATTTTTGGTAATTCACAACCGTCTTATGAAATTGCTATTTTTATACAAGGCTTAGAAAGCAGTCGACAATAACCGAACTCAATGACTTACGAGGTGACAATTATTAAAAGAGTAGTACGTCTCTCGATTTCGTATCATTTAAAAGCTGGTCGTGTACTTGTGAAGAATTTTTCTGCAATGAGGTGAACAGACGGGACTTATTGTGGAGGCTCCCCCATAGATGGTAATTCAGTTTGACCTGATTCGCGGTACTGACCCAATTCACTTACGGTCCAAGTATCACAGCCAAACGAAATATGATTTACGTATTGTCAAAAATTGCCTAGCAACTTGAGCTTACGCAAGGGGCTGTCCGTTTTCTTCACTTGTTAAAACAAAAAATCTACCTCTATATGATCTAGAGGTAGATTCTATTCACTAGCTCAATGGTTTAAAAGGTGATTAAAGGTTTGCAGTAACCCCCAACACAATGCGTCTATCAGTTAACCCCTGTGCACAAAGTAACGCGTCTTCATTTACACACCACTCTGTTCGGTCCTCGCGAAGCAAGTTTATACCGTCTAGCCCAACAGTGAATGTGTCATTTATGTCATAGCTCACACTCATATTTAGCTGAGCCCTGTCATCAACTATTCGCGGCATATCAAAGCTTATCAAGTCGCCTGTTTTGAACGCTGAACGCCATGTGTACCTTGCTCTTACACTAAGATCGTACTTATCGTAGAACAATGTAATGTTGTAAGCATTTTGAGATAGGTCTTCCAACTCAATTCGTTCTTCTACGATATCGTCAGCTAATGTCGCTGTAGATTGATCAGCATCTGTACGCCCCAATAGTTTATTGAGCGCGTTTCCATCTCCTGTAGCTGGGCGGAATGTTTCAATACCTGCACCGGCTTCCTGATATGTATAGTTTGCGATTACCCCAAAACCAGAAGCCCATCCAAGCTCCTCTTCATATTCAGAAAGGTCATGTTGAAACGCGACTTCAATGCCAGTTTGAGTCTCTTCGTTTGGCAAGTTAATTGTCGTTTGAAGGGGAACACAAATTCCCGTACCAGGAACAGACGACCAAACATTCCTATCAGTAACAGTGGGATTAAATATACCGCCACCTTCGCATGGTGCGGTTATATCCCGCTCAATTTGACCATTCTCTCCAATAGGTTCTTCTGGATTATCGCGGACTGCGGCAAAAATATCCGTTCTTTCTTTGTGGAAGACACCTACGCTAATAAAACTTGAGTCAGAGAAGTAGTATTCGGCAGATAGATCGTAAGAAATAACTTCTTCTGGTGTCAAAGCTGGGTTACCCACTCTCACTGCGGCGCCGGCTCCTCCCGGAAAGTTAATTGATGTCGAAAGGTTATCGAAGTTGGGTCTTCGAATGTCTTTAGCAACACCAGCTCGAATTACTAAATCATCAATAACTTCAGACGCAATATTGAATCTTGGCAGATAATAGTCATAAGAAGCACTTTCTTCGCGCAGGCCAGTTACTTCACCATTCTCTATGTTGTTACCTACCGAAGTAATATCTGTACTAACGTAACGAACCCCAACATTTCCGCGAAATGTCATATCATTGATATAAAAGAAGTAGTCTCCTTGCAAATATAACGCTGTTGTCTCTTCTTCAATATCAAAAAATGAATCTAGCTGAAGCTCAGGTTGTGCCAATGACGGATATGGCTCTGATATATTTCCATTTGCAATTTGAGCAGCATTATTCTCAGCGATCGCGTTATTAATAGCAGTCAAAACTTGGTCTGGGTTATTAAATGATAAGTCACCGTCTACGGTAAGGTAGTCAGCAATGTACAAGCGTCTTCCATCAGCATCATTAAAGTTTGATGGACCAGCAGAAACAATATTTGAAAACAGATCCGCCCTAGGTCTGTAGAATGCAGAGTTAGGGTTAGAAAAGTTCGTCGAAGTGTTTATATCGTTACTTTCTGCCTTATTTTTATTCCATCTCAAACCTGCTTTAATGCCTGAAAAATACGGATTTAAATCGGAGATATCGTAATCTCCATCTAGTCTAAATGCTGTTTCGGAATTTTCTTGAGTACTTCTACCCACACCGACACCACGAAGCGCATAGTTAGCTGGATTTAACAAGTCTTGGCTCGAAGGGCCGAATTCAGCATTTTGAGCTATCCCGAATTGAAGCGTGCGACCCGAAGCATCAAACTCTACAGGTACACCATTATCGATACTCATCCCTTCGCTCGGTTGCGGGCCATTTGGATTTATAAAATCAAGCTCCGTATTCAATCGAGGAAAAACCGAATCCGAGCTCGAATAAGATACTTCACCTTTAAGAGCAAGGCGATCTAACAAAAGATCGAAACCGGTGGCGAATACATCACTGTCTGTAATACGTGAGCCTGTATTAACGCTAGTCCTTAGATTAGGATCGATATTATTGTTATTAGCATCAACACCTACACCCAGAGTTCCTGTTAAAACAGCTTGAACCTCACCCAGAACTAAAGGTCCATTTGGTCCATCAATTGTTCCTAAATCGATAGTTTCAAACGCTGTGTTATCGGTATTGTCCACGACAGCCGAGCCACCAGTGCCTGAAATGAATGCACGAGAGCTTTTTTGAGCCCGTTCTTGACGATTTACCGTTGCATCAAAGTATAACCTTAAATTATCCATCGGCTCGAACTCCAAAGACCCAGTGAAGTTCTTAGTTTCATATTCATACCGAGAAATGACTTGATCCAGAAACTGCGTTCTTAAAAATGGAAACGACTCTGCGCTAGCGCTACCAGAATCAGGAAGTACTTCCCTGTCTCTGTCGAAACGTGGGTCAAACGAAGCAACCTGTTGCTCTGCGTAGCTACCGGTGAGAACCAAACCGACTCGCCCATAATCGGTGTCAAAGCTATCTCCAAAGGTTGCAGATACTCGCGGCGAAGTAGCATCTGCCAAATCACTATTTTCCGCTTGAGCACGAATTGAAATCAGTTGCTCGTTTAAACTAAGGCCTCTAAGTGTACGTAAGTTTATCGTTCCACCTACAGAGCCCTCGACAGTTTCTGCGGTAGGCACTTTGATAACTTCTAGTGACGAAATCAGTGCTGCTGGTAAGTCGTCAAAACTAATTCCTGAGCGGCCATTACCACTTCCGACAGTTGATACTCCATTTATTTCGACTCGGTTCGCGTTCGTACCGCGTATTTGGACCCCAGTTCCCACGCCGGCAGTTCGATCGATCTGAACGCCTGTGACATTTTCTAAGACTTCTGCCAAGTTCTGATCCGGTAACTTACCAATATCTTCAGCTTGAATAACTTCTTTAATACTGTCGGCAGAGCGCTTTTCAGCCAATGCACTAGCTAGCGCGCTCCTTATTCCTCTAACCTCTATTACTTCGGTTTCTTGGTCTGCACTTGTTGATGTATCTGTATCCTGAGCGACAGCCTCTGCACAATAGCAAGCAATCGCAGATGAAATAGCTACAGCTAGCCTTAATTTCTTCGCACCGATTAACGCCATATACCCTCTCCATAAACAATCATTATCAATCACAACGAAGGCAAGATAGATCACAAGTTAACCAATATCAACATATTTGTTATATTTTCGTTAACATTAGAATTATTTTATAGGCAAGAGAGAATTAGATAAAACAACGCTATTTTAATAACTTAAAATAATAACAGTTAGTTTAATTCTATAAATCGCGCGCTAAATCCATTGCAAACCGACTCACAATAATGCAATATCACTCATTAACAATCACCCTATTGATTGAAAAGACAAATGAGTACGCTTGTAAACAATGTCCAAGCACTTGCTTTGCCATCAAACAGAGGAAAGAGTAGATGTTTAAACATACGCAAATTTGTTTAGCCGCGGCGATCGCTATTGGATTATCAGGCATATCAGCGTGCTCATCTGAAGTACAAAAAACTGATAATGACGGCGCACCAGCTAAGGCTAACCAAGTCAAGGCATATGCTAAATTCGTACCTGAGAGGCGGGACGATTTTGCATGGGAAAATGACAAAGTAGCGTTTAGGGTTTATGGCCCTGCAGCACCTTTAGCTGGCCACGCTAGTGGCGTGGACGCATGGTTAAAGAAGGTCGATTATTCGATTATCGACAAGTGGTATGATTTGCACTTCAGTGGCCAGTCGTATCACGAGGACAGAGGTGAAGGTTACGACCCCTACCATACGGGTATCAGTCGTGGCGTGGGTGGCTCAGCAGTATGGATAAACGAAATACCGTACTACGGCCACAACTTTACTCGCTATGAAATTCATAAAAACAATACTGACGAAGTTAAGTTTACTCTTTACTACGAATTTGAAACGCCTATTGGCATGGTAAAAGAAGTTAAAACCGTGTCGCTCGCTCTAGGCTCTCGGATGTACAACGTCGATTCTACTTTCTACCTAAATAATGCGCCAGCCTCTCTCCCTATTGCCATAGGTGTAGCTACACACGACGAAAAAGCCGATGTGTACAAGAATCAACAAGAAGGATGGATTGCCGCGTGGGAAAAAATTGACAACCAAGGTCTGGGTACGGCAGCCGTTATCGAGCCAAGTAAAATTGGTAACATTATACATACACCTTCTGAGAAGAAAGATGAAAGTCATATTTGGCTAATAACCCAAACATCATCAGAAGGTAAACTGAACTACAAAGCAGGCTTTGCATGGGAAGGTGACAATGAGATCACTACTGTGGAGCAATGGAAAGAATACTTGAACAGCCTGGAGTACTAATAGATGGAAAAAGTTGCCTTTGTAATGACACTAAAGCCGGGTTATGAACAAGAGTATAAAAAACGTCATGACGAAATATGGCCCGAGCTGGTGGAAGAGCTTAAAAATGCGGGCGTGTCAGACTACAGTATTTTCTATGAGGAAAGCTCGAATAAGCTCTTTGCTGTGCTAAAGCGCGAGGACGACCACACCATGGATGCGCTGCCAAATAATGCTGTAGTTAAGAAGTGGTGGCAGCATATGGCAGACATAATGGACACACACGAAGACAACGAACCTGTAGCCACCGATCTAAGAAAGGTTTTTCACTTAGATTAAGGCTTTTTATGTCTATCCAAGAGTAGCCGGTGTAATTCTAACAACGCTAAAAACACCGGCAGCACGCTTAACATAATTAAGGAACGGGCTTCTTTAAACCATATCAGTTAACGACAGAGAAGTTTACTGAATGAGTCACCTCATTCTCCTATAGTTTCGAAAAGGAGAGTTAATTGAAAATCCTAATTTTAAACGAAGCCCTAGAGCAAAGGCACCACGCTCATGTGGAGCGGCGCTGTGCAGTGTCTCCACAAACTATTGCCAAGCTTATCAAAAAAGGCATTGAAGTCTATATCGAAAAAGATGCCGGACAGCTATCACATTATACAGATGGAGACTTCGCTGAAGCTGGCGCTAACATTGTTGCCGATACTACAGAAATAGCCGAGCAAGTAGATATACTAGCCTGTGTCAACACACCTAGAGAATCCATTGTTGAAAAGCTGTCTGCTGGCACAGTCGTCATTGGACACTTAGACCCATTTTTTAACGAAGCGTTGGTAACTAAACTAGCAAAGGCCAATTTAACGGCGCTCTCAGTAGAAATGATACCCAGAACGTCTAGAGCACAAAAAATGGACGCATTGAGCTCTCAAGCGAGTTTAGCTGGATATGCGATGGTGATGAAGGCCGCAAACACACTTCCCTCTATATTACCAATGATGATGACACCTTCAGGTACAATTAAACCTGCCAAAGTGTTTATTATTGGCGCGGGCGTTGCGGGTCTGCAGGCTATTGCGACAGCCAAGCGACTTGGTGCTAATGTGCTGGCCTATGACACACGCCCAGTTGTAGCTGAACAAGTAGAATCTTTAGGCGGTAAATTCCTCGATATTGATATAGGTGAAACGGGTCAAACAAAAGACGGCTACGCTAAAGAACTCTCTGACGAGCAACAAGCATTGGTCGCACAAGCTCAAAAAGAAGCCATAGCTAGTTCAGATATAGTTATCACTACAGCTCAGCTATTCGGTCGTAAGCCGCCTGTGCTAATTTCAAAAGAAACGTTAGCAACTATGAAACCGGGATGCGTTGTTGTGGATATGGCAGCGGTTTCTGGCGGCAACGTAGAAGGCTCTAAGCCAGGTGAAACCGTTGTACTAAATAACGTTACTATTATTGGAGACGGCTTCTGGAGTGAAGGCGTACCTAGGGCTGCGACCGATATGTACGCAAACAACATTTACAACTTGCTGGATGAGTTTGTAAAAAACGAGCCTATTGAATTCGAACTAACGTTTGAAGATGACATTCTTGATGCTGCTGTCATTACTCATGGCGGACTAATTCGAAATGACATGCTGTTGTCTGCGTACGAAGGAGTTTAATAATGGAAACTATTTACCTACTATTTATTGTATTACTCGCTGCGTTTCTTGGATTTGAACTCATTCGTAAAGTCCCTGCCACGTTACACACTCCATTGATGTCTGGTTCAAATGCTATTTCAGGTATTACCTTAGTTGGTGCTCTAGTCTCATCTGGTTCTGATCACAGTATGTTGACAACTATATTGGGTACTGCGGCTGTAACGTTAGCAAGTATTAACGTTGTGGGCGGTTATCTTGTTACCGATCGCATGCTTGGCATGTTTAAAAAGAAAGATAATAACTAAGAGAGTGCTGAACATGACAATTGAAACACTTATTAACCTTGCTTATGTATTAGCAGCAGGGCTTTTTATATTTGGTCTTAAATTACTTAGTCATCCTTCAACTGCACGCAAAGGAAACTTCGTGTCAGCGATGGGTATGTTTGTAGCTGTAATGGTTACTCTGCTCGACCAGCAAATTATTAGTTACCATTACATTTTAGCTGGTGTGCTTATCGGTGGACTTTATGGCGCATGGAAAGCTCGTAGTGTGCAGATGACGCAAATGCCAGAAATGGTTTCTCTTTTTAACGGCTTTGGTGGCGCTGCTTCGTTGCTATTAGGGTGGGCGACAGTTAGCAGTATGGAAATCAGCACATCGGGTTATAATCAGGCTTTTGTTTTCGTTACTGTTCTTTTAACGCTGCTCATTGGCGGGATTACGTTTTCAGGATCCGTAGTTGCTTGGGGCAAACTTTCAGGAAAATTATCTTCAAAGGCGTTCATTTTCACTGGGCTAAGGGAATTAAGTATCCTTCATTTGGTGGCTATGGTAGCCGTGGGGTATCTCTTTGTAACACAACCGTCTAATGAAGTATGGCTGTATTGTATTATTGCATTAGGGCTGAGCTTCGGACTGTGGGCGACGATCTCTATAGGTGGAGCAGATATGCCTGTAGTTATCGCTTTGCTAAACAGCTATTCAGGTATTGCCGCTTCAGCAGCAGGTCTCGCAGTAGGCAATACAATCTTGATTGTAACCGGCCTACTGGTTGGCGCTTCAGGGTTAATCCTCACGAACATAATGTGTAAGGCAATGAATAGATCGCTGATGAACGTTCTGTTGTCAGGTTTTGCCAAACCTATCGAGCAAGGTGAGGTTATTACTGGCGAAATAAAAGTGCTATCACCTCAAGATGCCTTTTATGTACTTGAGGCGGCGCAAGCCGTATTGGTTGTGCCTGGATATGGAATGGCCGTAGCTCAAGCGCAACATGCTGTTAGAGAGCTTCACACCTTACTAGAAGAAAACGGATGTACAGTAGATTATGCCATTCACGCAGTTGCAGGGCGTATGCCAGGGCATATGAACGTTCTGTTAGCGGAAGCAGATGTTCCTTACGACCAGCTTTACGAAATGGACGACGTTAATCCTCGAATGGAAAATTATGACGTTGTTATTGTAATAGGCGCTAACGATGTTGTTAACCCGGCTGCGAAAGAGATGAAAGGTAGTCCCATTTACGGGATGCCGGTTATTGAAGCTCATCGTGCAAAAACTGTATTTGTGTTGAAGCGCTCAGCTAACGCAGGCTTCGCTGGTGTCGACAATCCTTTATTCTTTAAGGATAACACGCGAATGATTCTGGGCGATGCTAAAGAAACGATTAACGGCCTAATCCGCGAATTTGGCGACTAGTTGAACGAACCAGAGCTCGTATTTGTAGGTATACGAGCCTTTTTCTTACTGTTAAGTGGGTACATCACAAGCATGTCTTTTACTTCCCTTGGTCAGCTTTTTGGTGTGCTCGCTTTTTTAGTTGCGATTTACTCTTTTACACAAAAAAGCGATATAAAACTTAAGATAAGCCTAATTGTTATGTTTACATTTCAAACGGCTCACTTTTTCTTTTTAGGTTCCGTCACTGGAACTATCGCTAATTTTCTCAACTTTTTTCGCACGATCATATCGGTCAAAACTAACCACAAGTCTATAGGCATCGTATTTATAGCCATAAATATTGTTTGGGGAACTTTTAACGTTAACCAGCTTATTGACCTTTGTCCTATATTTGGTGCTTGTTTTGGCACTTACGCTATCTTTTATGCTTCAGGCATAAGAATGAGACAACTCTTTATTTGCGGGGCCGTTTTTTGGTTAACGAACAATATCTATCTAGGTTCTGTTGGAGGAATTTTGCTTGAAATTAGTGTGATAGCGGCAAATAGCATCACTATTTACCGATTGCGTAAAGATAATAACGGGAAGAATTAAAGAAGCCTGCCGCAATAGCAACAAGCTTCATGGAATTTATCGAAGATGTTACTGAATTAGTTTACGTTCTTCCAATGCATACCACTCTTCGATTTCTTTTTTCAGTTCGCCAACCTTATCAGGGTATTGCGCAGCCAAGTTTTTCTCTTCGAATTCATCGTTAGCGAGATTATAGAGTCTTGGGCCAACCAAAAATTCATCATGATATTTCTGGTAACTAACATTTTTACCATCATAGCTAACAATTAATTTCCAATCGCCTTTAATGACCCAGCGATAAAGCAGTGTAGACTCAACGTCGTCTATCTCATCCATGTCATGTGCAAAACCTTCGCCAAATATTAATTCTCTATCGATATCTTCACCCGTTACTAAACTATCGTACAAATTAATACCTGGTAGTTCACTTGGAACGCTTATACCCGCTGCACCTAAAATAGTAGGGACTATATCAATACTACTCACCCTTTCTTGTCTAAAGGATGACTTAAATTTATTTGGCAATGAGTAAATAATAGGGGTCCGAACGCCACTTTCATTTGGGCTTTGCTTCGACTTTGGTAAAAACCTATCAGTTTGCAGTGGGTTAGTAATCCACCCGTTGTCAGAAACATAAACAATAAGCGTGTTATCTTTCAAACCACGTTTTTCAAGATGGCTAAACAATTCTCCATTCGTTTCATCAAACCATTCAATCATCGCGTAGTATTTAGCAATAGACTCTGGTAAGTCATACTTTTCGTACTTAGATAAAATTCGCTTAGGAGGCGTGTGTGGCGAGTGCGGCATAAATGGCGCATACCAAACAAAAAACGGCTTATTTGCCTCATGAGTCTTGTCTATAAAACGGGTAATAGTATCGACTCCTTCACGACCAATTTTTAAGCCCTCATCGCCATGTCGACCACCTGGATTCGGAAATCCTTTTGTCATTCCTTCATCAAAACCGCCTCGTTCGTAACTGCCTTCCCACCACTTTCCGGTCTGTAGAGATACGTAGCCTTTTTCTTTTAATAATTCTGGTAAGGTTTTAACTTCATCAATCTTTGCGATAATTTGCGAGCGAAGCTGTTTATATTGCTCTCCTTGTTTTCCTCCTGGAGTTTCTCTAGAGGGGTCGTTTCCAGTAATGCCGTGTTGGCTAGCATAAAGACCTGTTGCAATTGTTGCTAGAGAAGGTCTACAGAGTGAAGTCGGAACATAGCCTTTACTAAACGTAACCCCTTCGTTGGCTAAAGTATCTAAGCTGGGTGTATTAACGATCTTATGGCCCATGAAACTATAATCATTCCATGCGTGGTCATCAGATAGTATCAAAAGTATATTTGGTGGCGCTGGCTGCTCGGCGGCATTAGTTATCACATTTTGTTTAGTTTGGTTGGCACAGCTTGCTAGAGAAAATAAGACAATCGCACAGCTTGTCAAACGCAACAGATTTTGTTTTATTTTTCTTTCGGATGAGAGCATTTCAGATTCCTTTATTTGTATATTAGTTAGCACTGCGCTTTTTATTTAACCTTTCAATAAATCATTCTTTGAGTATATCGAGTACCAGAAAAACCTCTGTTTCAAATAGATTTCTTCCTTCCTCTATTACATTTTGAAAGATGAGATCTCAAAATTGAGAATTGCAGATACAAAAAAGCCCCTAGCCAACGCGCGTAAAACTAGGGGCTGAAATACAAACGTTTCTATTTATTCCATTTCAACATTTCTGACGCAGCTAGTAGCACAGCACCTGTTCCATATAGCTGAGAGTCAGACTCTTTTACAGGGTCAGGACTCTTTCCAACGTGCTGAACCCAATGAACGCGACCATCGTCAGAAACCGCTTTCGTAATTGCTTCCCAGCCTTTTTCGACAATTTCTTTTGAACGCTGGTCAGTCAAGATGCCGTTATTAACGCCCCAGGCTAGACCAAAGGTTATAAACCCTGTGCCACTCACCTCTGGTGTTTTTACCTTATCAGGGTCCATCAAAGAGGCTGACCAATAACCGTCTTCTTTCTGAAGTGCCATTAACCCCTCTGCATTCTTTTTATAAAGCTCGATATAACGTTCTCTAGAAGGATGCCCGTCAGGCAATTCTTCAATAATCATTGGTATGGCGGCAAAAACCCAACCATTGCCCCGCCCCCAAAAGACTGGCTCTCCGTTATCGCTCTTCGCATCAAAATAGCGGCTGTCTCTATAAAACAAGCCGTACTCATCAGAGAAAAGGTAGTCTGCCGCTGCCCAAAATTCATTGTCACCGTACTCAAGATATTTTGGGTCGCCGGTAACTTTCGTCATTTGGGCCCATGCACGAGGTGCCATAAATAACGCATCGGCCCAACACCATCTTAGTTGGCAGTTCCCTTCCAAATGATAATTACCCGTACTCGACTCACTATCCCCCATTTCTAATCCGACTTCAGGGGGCTTACTCAAAATCATGTCGAACACTTCTTTGGTAGGCCCATATGCTTTTTCAATACCTTCACGCTCAGCGAGCCAAAGATAAGTTTGAGCAATCGCGTGGTCATCTGCATGATAAGGACGCTCAAGAATTAATTCGTAGCTCTCTCTTTCAGCGACTTTTTTTACAAAATTCTTTAACTTCTCGTCATCAGTAGCATCAATCCAGCGGGTCAAACCGATGTAAAATGCAGCTTGAATCCAAAACTTTGCATTTTCAGATTTAGCGCGATGCGACTCAGGTATATAGTCCAAGTTGCCAAACTGAGCTATTTGCCAGTTCGCTGCATTTTTTCCTATACGCAACGCTTCAGATTGAATGTCCTGCTCGGCCTCAACCTGCGCTGATTCCATTTGTTTCACAGATTCAACTTCTACGTTTTTTGTCTTTTGCTCTGTTGACTCACCGGAGCATGCACTTAATCCTATAGCTAAACTCACCGCAATGGCTGAAAATTTTAATTTTGTGTGATTCATCGTTACTCTCAATTAATTTTTTGCAGTCTGCTTCCTAAAACCCAGGAGCAATTAACATCTATGGGGGTTTACATATCCATTATTTTTGAAGCATTGAGGCTGCTCAAAGATCGCGGTACCGGACCATCTTCACCGACCAGATAAATTTTTATGTTTTCATCACTCTCTTTTTCAGCCACTAGCATTTGTGCCTCTGGATGCGCGTTCTCGATTAGTGTTGTGATAGCGAAACTAGCATTTTCTTTTCGTAGCACAGTTGATGATTCTGAGAATGAATTTCCGTTATTATTGCTGTTCCACCACGACAAAACCGCGTCCCCGTCCTTTTCGTAAGCAACCAGGTAGCGAATATCTTCAGGGCCGTTGACTAGAAAGTCACCACGAGATACACCTTCATATCCATCGATGATTTTTTCGCCGCCTAACCACTGCTCACCGTTCCACCAAACATGTCTAGTTTGTTTGGGGCCACCAGCCTTCTGACCGATATCTACACCAGCATTGATTGCTATATGTGGGTTACCTTTACTATCGAGGTGTGAAGTACCATTAAATGTCCAAAGCTCGCCCGTTTTCATTGCTAACGTTTTCTCATCAGCCATTTCCTTGGTAACCGGCAGAGACAAAGCCTCGCCTTTCACATTACTCCATTCATTTGTCTGCGTGTTGAACTTCATGAAGTAAAGGTCGTGACGCTCTGGGGTATGCCCTCTATCATCCCTACCAGCATCACTATCCCAGCAAATATGATAATCGTAGGAAACGATTAGGTTATCTCCTTCCCCTTTTCCGACCCATGCGTACCAGCTATCCACAGCCTTTAAGTCTGTGCGACGTTTGTGCTTAAGAAATGACACAGGCGCAGAAAAAGTTCGCCCGTTGTCAACAGACTTCTGATACACCCAATCACTACGGTGAGCTCCATGACGGAAAAACAGATAAATATCGCCGTTGTCCATTTTGACTACTTGGTTATAAGTACCGAAAGGCGTGATATTGTCTAAATCTTCCCACTCAGTAATATCATAAGGACGTTTAGAAACCGCATGCTTGTTTGCACCAAAATGCGTGTTACCTAAAGGATTGTGACCGTCTGATTTATGGCCGCCATGGCCACCATAAAAAATGTGGATATAGCCTTCGTTATCAATAAGCATGGTTGGTTTACCATGGTTATCGAACTTCTTGCCACCATCGCGCCGACCTAACTCGCTGGTCCCCGCTTTGAAGGGGCCTTTCCACTCTTTGGTTCTGTGATCATACGTGGCAACAAACGGATCTTCTTTAGGCCCTTGATAAGACACATAGGTAATTCCGTTTTGGTGTATGGCCGCTGGATGCTGAACAATTGCGAGAGGGTTACCTACTGCGTTGTCTGCAAAGTACTCTACAAACTGAGTGTTTTCAGAGGCTGTAGGACCTACTTTACTCGTTTGCATAGCACAGCCAGATAGAACTGCTCCGCTCATTAAAGCTACACTGAACGCTAGTTGCGTTTTCTTGAGTAAAAATTGACGTTTTAACATCGTATCTATCCCCGTCACCTTTCTACTAATCTTTGTTTTCTTCAAATAGCGCCAAAAACTCGCTGGCAATATCTGGATTTTTCTTCGAAAGATCACGTAACTCAGCAGGGTCTTTTTCAATATTGAACAGTTCAAGTGGTGCGTCATAGCCATAGCGGACCGCTTTCCACTCGCCTTTACGAGCCGCTTGATAGGTATCTCCAATTACGCCTGAGTTAGGATCACCTACCTGCTTCGAGAACTCCCAGTAAAGGACACGCTCGCCCATCTCGCTGGGCTCAGTTTTTAGAAGCCCTACAATTGATTTACCGTTGGTTTTAACTCTAGGAACCATGTTTAGATTTACGCCCGCAATCTCTGCTACAGTGGGCATAACATCTGCAAATAGCCAAGGTGTATCGTCTGTCCGACCCGCTTTAATGCGCTCTGGCCAGTGAACAATCATTGGAACGTGGATACCGCCGTCGTATAAATCTCGTTTCATACCACGATAGGGCTCAGAGGCTTTTAAGTATTCAGGATCTGCGCCGCCTTCATCATGCGGGCCATTGTCTGACGTAAAGAAGATTAGCGTATTATCAAGTTCACCCATTTCGTCTAACTGTGTAACAATTTGACCAATATAGTGGTCAAGTGCTGAAACCATACCTGCCAGTGTCGCGTTCGGCTTGTCAACAGGTTCTGGATAGTAGGACGCGTACTTGTCAGCTGGATTGCCACCTTTCATTCCTGTATAGGGCGTTTCAGCGAATTTGTACTGCTCACTGAACTTCTCTGGTACACCTAATTCAGCATGTGGCGACGAGTAAGCAAGCATGATAAAGAATGGGTTTTCTCGTGGCTGCTTTATATATTCAATAGCTTCCTTCGTGAAAAGCTCCTGAGCATAGGCGCCTTTTTTACCGCCTTCGTTTTCAGGGACGCGAATTTTCTTACCGTCTTTCCAAACGATATGAGGGTACTGACGATGACCCTCAAGGATTGAATAAAACCCGTACCAAGTATCGAACCCCATGGCATGGGGGTCTGTGACACCCATTTGTGAACCAATAGAATATTTACCAAATAATGCTGTGTCGTAGCCGCCATGTTTTAATACGTGCGCTAGGGTTATATCCATTTCTGTCAACTGAACAGTGTTTGAATTGTTCGTCATTAAACGGCCATCTCGCCCTGTAAATAAAGAGACACGCGATGGAGAACACACTGTGTTACCTGCATACGCTTGGTCGAAGCGGATACCATTAGAAGCAAGATCATCTAGGTTTGGAGTTTTGATTGGCGTATTGCCATAGGCTCCGACTTGGTTAAAGCCCAAATCATCTGTAAGAATGAATAGGATATTGGGTTTGTCCTGTGCAGCTACACTGGAAGAAAGAGATGTGAATAAAGCACCAAGTACGCTTATAAGACTAAACCTAAGTTTGTTCATGGTATTTCCTAATTAAGTTGAAGATTAAACCGCTTGTTTCTTTTTTCTGCATATTATTCTAGGCAATGTGCAGTTAATGTTGTTGGTTCTGGTATAAACGCCCTTCCTTTATCACGGTTAGGCGGCAAGGCTTCCCATGCCAAGTAGAAGCGTTTTCCAGCAGTAAGATGATTATTTTCTGGTGAAAGCTGTTTCAAAGCCTTTGTATATAAAGGCATGTCGTTAGTTTTATCATAGGCAAGCAATGTCGGTGGAATTTGTGAACCTGTCGACTCAGATTTAACTTCTAACGAATCAGCATCAAGTATGTAAGCGTAAGATGTACCGTCTAGGTCTGCATATACCTCTACATCTCCGCTATCAAGAAGCTTCGCTGGTTTCTTGACTGTAAGAGTAGTAGGAAGGGCACCAGTCATATTCAATTCTTGACGTGAGTCTTTCCAACTAGATATTTGAAAACTTTTCCAATTCCCATTGTCATTTCTAGCTATAAAGAGTTGGCTATCTCCCTTGTCATCATAGGCTTGATATGAAATTAAAGGTCGAGCTTTATGGTCGAACCCAATAGGTGTGTGACCGTTTAGAATGCCTGAAAATTGAGGAAGCGGAACTGCCGCTTCGCTATTACTTAACTTCATAGGTAGAGAGATTGCAGTGCCGTCTGATTTCTGCCAGTTCACAAGATCTTTACTCTTAGCATAGGAAATATCGTGATTAGAGGCTGCGACAGGTGTTTCTCTCCAAACCCACGAAAGGTGGAAGTAACCGTCTGGACCAAGAACGGGCCCCCAAAAATAGCCATTTCTTTCTCCCTCTCCGTCAACTAACGGAGAGTCATGCAACCTCTGCCACGTTCCGTCTTTGGCATTGAAAGCGTTGTAAATTTCGTTACCGCTCCCACTTCGTCCGTTTCTGTACTTAAAATAGAGTTGCCCCTCGGCATCGTTGAAAAACTCTGGATAAGTCATTCGACTTTCTGTTTCCTTGTCAGCCATGAAGTCAACACGTTTCAAACTTCGCACGTCAAAAGGTTTTTCACTTTTAAAATAGACGATAGGGTTCACATGTAGATTTCCAACGATATGAATATACCCTTCTTCGTCGAGGCCAATAACAACACTGTTGTGACTATCCCATCCTAAATAGCTGTCTAACTTTTGATATATCCAGTTTCCTGTAGGATAGGGTTTATAAGCAACACTCATTTGTCTGCTAGCATCATAATAAGCCACAATTTGTTGGTCGCCTTTACCGATATAATCAAACGCTACGCGGTGCCCTGACCAAACACGATCAATCGCTTCAACCTCGAAGCAGCCTGCTTTGTCGAAAGTCTGTGCAGCGGTTACACCACTGATGCTTATCGCACAACCCAGAACACTCTGAAGTAGCAATGTTTTTATTCGGCTCACTAATATACCCTCGAAACGTTAATACATCGTTAATATTCGTAGCAACTTTAAACAAAGTAACGGTCATTTACAATCTTTTTCACTCACACAGTAAATAATGCAAGAGTCTCTTCAATTGAACAAATAGAGCTATTCAGCATTCATTGTAAATCCGTAAAAGTAACGCAATTTTATCGTAAATATAGCAACATATTGTAATAGTTGGAAAAAGGAACGCTTTAGGAATAGTCTTGGTAACGACAGTGATTGCCTTAATGAAGAGAGTAGAAATTTATTACAAAAGATTGCATTTGACTTATTATTTACATTTATGATTAAAACAATGTTAACATTGAGCTTAGAAAAACTGAGCTGAATTCTTCTTAAAAAGTGGCGGATGCGAAAGGGGTGAAGTGTGGTCACTATCAAAATGAAACCTGGCGTACTCAAGTTCTTAGCAACTCTGGCTCTCATGCTAAGCTGTTCAGTAGAAGCCAGCGAAAGCTCTAATCAGCCTAATATTTTGTGGCTAGTAATAGAGGACATGAGCCCACTACTGCCTATGTACGGTGACGACAGTATTGAAACGCCAAACCTATCTCGATTAGCTGACGAGGGTGTTGTATATAATAACGTTTTCTCAACGTCAGGCGTTTGCGCACCAAGTAGAGCTGCGTTAGCGACAGGGCTCTACCCTAATGGGTTCGGCGCTAACAATATGAGAACTTCGTCAAATACTGAAGAGACAGGTCTGCCAAAATATGAAGCAGTTCCTCCTCAAAACACAAAAATGTTAAGCCAGTTGCTTCGGGAGGCCGGTTACTACACCACTAACAATTATAAAAACGACTATCAATTCAAAGCACCGAAGACAGCGTGGGATGAAAATGGAATTTACGCTCACTGGCGTAACCGCCCGAGTAACCAGCCTTTTTTCTCTATTTTCAATTTCACTACAACTCATGAGTCAGGCCTATTTGAACCTTACGGCATAAGAAAGTTGGAACAACGACATTACTTTTCTGATGATGCTGACAAGATTTCGGCACTGCCTACCGATCATAGAGTTAAGACGGATAAAGACTCTACACCTATTCATGTAGACCCAGAGACCAAATTTCCAGTCCCACCTTATTTACCCGATACGCCAATTGTGCAGAGAGACCTATGGAAGGTTTACAATAATTTAGCCGAAACTGATAAACAAATCGGTGCAATTTTAGATGTGTTAGAGAATGACGGCTTGTTAGACAACACTATAATAGTCTTCTACTCTGATCACGGCGGTCCGATGCCGAGGCAAAAACGCCTAATCTATGACAGCGGGCTAAAAGTACCATTAATTATCCGCTTTCCCAACGGTCACAAAGCAGGAACGATAGAAGAGCGTCTTGTGTCTTTTGTGGACTTCGCACCAACTACACTCGCTATGGCTGGCGTTTCCATTCCTGATTACATGCAAGGGGAAAGCTTTTTAAAGACTTCAGGTGAGAGAAAATACATATACGCTGCAGCGGATAGGTTCGATGGTTATACTGACACAATTCGAACCGTTAGAGATCACTGCTATAAATATATTCGCAATTATCGTCCGAATGACCCGTATTACCTTCCTGTCGCATACCGGGAGAAAATTCCGAGTATGCGCGAGCTACTTGCATTAAACGCTGCGGGCAAACTCAACGAAGCACAAAGTCAATGGTTTCGAAAAACCAAGGACGCTCATGAGCTTTTCAATGTTTGTAGTGATCCTCACGAGCTATCAAACCTCGCCTATATCAAAAACTATCAAAATAAACGTAAAGAGATGGAGAGTGCTCTGAACGAGTGGTTAAAGGATATTGGTGACGATCCTTTAATTACAGAGAGACAGCTCATTACCACCTTATGGGACGATGCAAGCACTCAGCCTAAAACCGAAGCACCCGAAATAGTTATTGAAAATGGCAAGGCAGTAATTGCTAGCGAAACCCCTGGGGCTTTTATTGCTTTTAGATATAAACGGGGTAAAACATCACAAAATTGGCAAATATATAAAGAAGCGCAACCTATTAAGCCTGGTCTTATAGAAGCTGTCGCACATAGACCAGGTTATATCGAGAGTGCTACAACAACGTTGACTGTTGAAAAAACTGATGCTCAAGGACTAAGTATGAATTTTGTAAGAATTTTTTGGCTGGCCGCAGTAATGGTTGTTTTCATAGGAGCCTGTTCATCGCATTCTTCTTCTAATAATGATAAACCCAGATTATTAACTGTAGGGGAAGGGTTTGAGAATCCTCTTGGCTATTACGAATCTGCTCCACGTTTTTCTTGGAAGGCGCCGTTAGATAGAAAAGAGTCTACTCAACAATCTGCGTATCAAATACAAGTAGCGTCAACATTTGAAGACTTGATAAATAAACCAGACAAATGGGATAGTGGCAAAGTCCAGTCTTCCGCCATGTCATGGGTAAAATACGAAGGTAAACCAATCATCTCAAGAGAAAAAGTATTTTGGAGAGTTCGGTTTTGGGACGAAAACAATATCGCTTCGCAATGGAGCGATGCAGCGCACTTTGAGTTAGGCCTGCTTAAGAATAGCGACTGGAAAGCTTCATGGATAGGAGCGAAAGAAACCCAAGCGACTGAATCACCTTCACAAAGCACTTTCGCCACACCGCAGTATTTTAGAAAGCCGTTTTCGTTAGATAAGGAAGTGATTAAAGCAAGGCTATATGTAACGGCGAAAGGTGTCTTTAAAGTATTCTTGAATGGTGAGGACGTCACCGCTAAGGATGCTTTGCCACCTGGTTGGACACCCTATGAAAAACGAATTGAAACCCTTACCTATGATGTAACCTCTTTAGTTAATCAAAATGACAATGTACTTGGTGCCGTCATCGCTGGCGGTTGGTACTCCGGTAGGATTGCAGATCTAAAAGAAGCTGATCATTCAAGGCCCCCGAGATTCCTAGCCCAACTTGAAATCACCTATTCAGACAATACTACGCAACTGGTGATATCGGATGACTCTTGGGAAGCAACCCAATCGGGGCCCATTCGTTTTGCCAGTAATTACGATGGAGAACGATACGACCAGCGGTTTGAAATGGACGGTTGGGCTAAACCAGGTTTTGATGATTCTGAATGGAGCATAGTTTTCACCGAATTAGTAACGTCTGACACACTCTTACGTCCAAAACGTCACTTGCCCGTACGTAATATAAAGCAGCTAACACCAACATCATTCGAGCAAGTTAATAAAGACACCGTCATTTTTGACTTTGGCCAAAATATGGTGGGCGTTCCCACTATCAATATTCCCGTTAAAGAAGGCAAAGAAGTTAAATTACGCTTTGCTGAGGCACTACATAAAGGAAGCTTTTACACAGAGAATTATCGTTCTGCGCATTCAACGGATTACTACTTGCCGTCAAAAAACGGCGTAGCCAAATATACGCCTACTTTCACCTTCCATGGATTTCGTTACATAGAAGTATCTGGTTTTGACGAAAGCAAAGTTCCTGTAAAAGATTGGATAGTAGCGAACGTACAACATTCTGACATAGCGCTATACAACAATTTCTCTAGTGCCAACCCAAAACTGAACAAACTATTTGAAAATATTAATTGGGGGTTAAGAGGCAACTTTTTCGATATCCCATTGGACTGCCCTCAGCGCGACGAAAGGCTAGGCTGGACAGGTGATGCCAACGCTTTTATAGCTCCATCAATGTATATGGCGGATGTATATGGATTCTGGTCTGCCTATCTTAAAAGTTTGCGAGAAGAACAAACAGAAGACGGCTTCGTTCCGCTCTACGTCCCCTTTGTAAAATGGATAAATTGGACGTCATCGGGTTGGGGCGACGCTGCGACTATTCTCCCGTGGGAGCTCTACATGATGACAGGTGATAAAAAGATTCTGGATGACAGCTACCCATCAATGAAAGCCTGGATTAATTACCACGAGAGCCAAGCTAAAGACAACATATCAAGCATGATGACGTTCGGAGATTGGCTACAACCCCACCCTGAAAAAGAAGGAAAAGGGGCAAACCGAGGAGACACTGACTTTTCTCTTATTTCAACAGCATTTTTTGCTCGTTCGGTAGAGCTAACCAAAAAAACGGCATTAGAGCTTGGCTTCAATGAAGATGCTAAACGCTTAGCGAGTAAACACAAAGAGCTAGCGAAGTCTTTCAGAAGTGAATTCTTTGACTCAAATTTAAACGTAGTAAAAGGAAAGGAAACACAGACCGCTTATCTACTTGCACTTGCATTCAAACTTTTACCTGAAAGCGATGTAAAGATTGCCCAAACTAAACTCGTTTCTTTACTTGAAGCGTCGGACACACACTTAAGAACGGGCTTCCTCGGTACACCACTACTTGCAGAGGTCCTGCAAGACGCCGGACGTACGGACTTGGTTTATGCATTGTTATTCAAAGAAACTTATCCTTCTTGGTTCTACTCTATTAATAATGGCGCTACCACCACGTGGGAACGCTGGAACTCATACTCAATAGAGGAAGGATTTAACCCACAAGGCATGAATTCGTTAAATCATTACGCCTACGGGACGATTTCAAGGTGGTTTTACGAAGGTATTTTAGGCGTCAAGCCTTCGCTACCGGGCTTCAAGAGAGCGGTTATCTCCCCCCAACTTACTTCGCAACTCGGCTATGCTGAGGGTTCCATACCGACACCAAGTGGGACTATTGATGTAAGTTGGAATATGGCAAGCAGTGGGTTCGATGTATTTGTCACGATTCCTTTCAATACCACCGCAGAGTTTATTCCACCGGCACAATACAAAGTTGAACAGGCTGAAAAATCTAATGGGGAAGTACTTGACCAGTGGACATCTCTACCGACTGGTCGATATCAATTTCGCGTAATCCTCGAGGATAAGGGGCTAAGGAAGCGCTATGATGATTAACGATACAAATAGGGTAACTACGATTACCTGCTCACTTTTTTTATTAATCGCAGCAACTCATACCTTTGCGAGTATTGAAGATTCTATCATCACTACTGAAAACGGAACTGCGGTGATAGAAGCTGAACACTACTCTACACAACATAAAGCGGACACGCGCCGCTGGATTATTTTCAATAATCAGAGCAATAACGCCCATGGTTTAGCAGATAGCGATAAAATGCATTTAGAGGACGCCAGCAATGATGCGTACATTGAGTTACTGCCAGACACAAGAACAAACCACTACGAGCCCTTAGAGCATGGTGTTAATTTTTCTGCCGCTCCTGGTAAGTTAGCGGTCCTAACCTACCCTGTATATTTTGATGCTCCAGGTAAATACTTCGTTTGGACAAGAGCTTACAGCTCAGGTAGTGAAGACAATGGTTTGCACATCGGGTTAAACAATACATGGCCTTCAAGTGGCCAAAGGCTGCAACTTTGTGAAGGTAAAAACAAGTGGACGTGGTCGTCTAATCAAAGGCGCAAAGACAACCATTGTGGGACACCAAACACTATTTGGTTAGATATACCGGAAAGTGGCGTACACAATATCACCCTATCTATGCGTGAAGATGGCTTCGAGCTAGACAAAATCATTCTGACTCAAGACCCTGATTACAAGCCGCAAGGCGCAGGACCAAGTGAAACTAGATACACTCCGCCTCCCCTTTCTTTAAAAAAGACGTTCTTAGAAGTACAGGAATACAGCCTTATTTTAGAAGCTCACCAAACCTTTGAGTCTATCGGTGATGTTCCCTTTTATCATGACCGCAGAAATAGTGCGTTAGGCATCGATGCTAGAGAGATTCAGTATCGAAATGTTTGGGCGACATCTCAACTAAAGGTCCCTGAAAAAATGTGGGGGAAAAAGGCTAGCGCTCAAAAAACTTTTAAGAACGTAATATTAGTGACGCTTGGCGAAATAGATGGTGAGTCATCTTACAACGTACTACTGAATGACAAAGAAATTGGCAGCTTCACAAATAAAGAAACTACCACCGATTACCAAGAAAACTATTTTGACTTGGGCTCACTTACATTAAAACCGGGTGACATCATTACCGTTCAAGCAAAGGCAGTAACGAATGGAAAAATTCCTGAGAATGGCGGCACAGCTTACGCTAGAGGAAGATGGCGCGGACTTGTATTTCAAGAGTAATTTAGTGCGCACTGACTGGAGAGTTAACCATGAGATACCCCACGTTTGTTAGTCTATTCGCTGCGCTTTTGATGTTAAATGGGTGCACTTCTACTGAGTATTTACTAGACGAAAAACTGTCTAACTTCAAAAATGTTTATAATGACGGCGAAGCACATTTTGTTGATGGAGAACTGCAGCTCATAGCTGAGAAAAACTGGTTCTTTTCAACTAGAAAAATTTATGAAGACTTTGTACTTGAAGCAGAAGTAATGATGCCAGATACGTTAGAGTACAGTAATTCAGGAATAATTTTTCGAGGTCAAGTTATCGAAACCGATAAAGGTACGCAAATTATCGGCTATCAAGTAGAGATTGACCCCAGTGACAGAAAATGGACAGGCGGACTTTTCGATCAGGGCCGCCGAAAATGGCTTTACCCAATACACCCCACCCGTTCTCACCCCGATGAAGACTTTGTTATCAACTACTTAGGTGAATGGACTAAAGAGCAAGGTGAAGCTTATAGTCACTTAACGTGGAACAAGGTAAAAATAGTGTGCAAAGGTTCTGATATCAAAATCTTTATTAATGGCCTACTGACTACCCATGTCAAAGATGTGAAAGACAGCAAAGGGGTAATCGCATTTCAACATCACGGCAGCAAAGCATATAGAGAAGATCGGGACAAAAGTAACATAGTGCGCTTTAGGAATGTCGCGATTACGTCTTTATAGATAGCAAGAAGATGCAGAAGCTTGAGTGCTCTGTTTTCTTAAATAGTCGCTTTAACGTCGTAGGCCTAAAATACAATGGTATTTATGGAGAAAAGTTATGAGTAACAATCCAACCACGTTTAAAGCGCTGTTTGTTGAAGAGCATAGTGATAATAGCTTTAGTAAAAAAGTAGTTGAGCGAGAAGTGAGTCAACTTCCAGATAATGACTTGTTGATAGACGTGCATTACTCGTCTTTAAATTATAAAGACGCTATGTCAGCAAGTGGCAATAAACGAATTACTCAAAACTTTCCTCATACGCCCGGAATCGATGCAGCAGGAATAGTGGTTAGCGATAAGTCAGGTACCTTTAGTGCTGGTGACGAAGTCCTTGTGTTTGGTTATGACTTAGGTATGAACACTCCTGGTGGGCTTGGTCAAAAAATATCAATACCAGCCGATTGGGCAGTTAAGCGCCCCAGTTCATTGTCTCTGAAAGAAGCGATGATTTATGGGACTGGAGGATTAACTGCTGCGCTTTGCATACAAAAATTAGAGAAAATGGGAGCGAAGCCCAGTGACGGCCCGGTGGGTGTGACTGGCGCTACTGGCGGCGTTGGCAGTATCAGTATTGCGCTACTCTCTCATCTCGGCTATGACGTAATAGCCTTTTCAGGAAAGCCTGAACAATCTGAGAAGCTAAAGTCACTGGGTGCTAGCGAAGTTTTGCACAGAGAAGTTATTTTAGAAGTAAAGGACGCTATTGCCGGCAAGCCTAAGTGGGCTCATGCTATAGATACGCTAGGTGGAGATTACTTAACAGGATTGCTTAAGCAAGTTAAACCTGGTGGCGGAGTCACTTCTGTCGGACTCGCTGCTTCACCTGACATAGCAATGAACGTTATTCCTTTTATTACACGAGGCGTATCTTTGTTGGGTGTCGACTCTGTTTATATTCCGCTTGAAGATAAGCGACATATTTGGAAACGAGTCGCGACAGACATGAAACTACCTAACCTAGAAAGCTACTATCAAGAAATATCACTACATAATACGCCAGAATATCTAGATAGATTCTTCAATGGTAAAGTGACTGGTCGTTATTTAGTCAATCTAGTCGACGCGTGAATCTGATAATCACGGCTTAAAAGGTATAATTTTCTTCATTTCAAAACTTAAAAAAGGCCGTAGCACTACGCTACAGCCTTTCTTTATCGCCAAAAGGTTTAGGCTAAAACATCATCTGTTGAGTACCCTTAGGGCCATCGTAGTCGTATTTGAACCAGTCAACGTCGATGTAACCCTCGTCCTTTTTCTCATTCCAAGAAAAGAAGCCTAATCTGTCACCCGTCCATTTTCCAAAGCTGATAGTGAAAGTTGGGCCGAAAGCCCGATAGCTTTTGCCATCTAAGCTATATTCGTACGTTGCTTTGTTTCTCGCATTAGAAGTTCTGACATATAGCGTGTCACTTTCAATAATTGGGCCTACTTCTTTTTGGCTCATTCCGTCCATGTAGAACAAACGAGTAGATCCATCTTCTAGGCCTTCTACGCCTAATAAGTTAAAGGTTCCACCATACCTGACGAATCCAGCTAATTGGTTTGGAGCAATACCACTGATATCGAACTTCGCTACAGCTGTGCCCGTTGTGATGCCCATAATACGTTGGCTAAGAGTGTTACTAGCGCGCCAGAAGTCTCCGTCAGAACCGTCATTATTAGTCCACTCGTTAATCTTTGGCCCGTATTCAGGGCCTTGCGGCAATATTTTACTCGCTTTAAGCCGTAACCAGCCATCTCGCTCTGTTAACGACCAGTGACTGTCTCTTGGATTATGGTTCCACTCCCACTGTGGGCCTAAATCGCCAGCAGAAAAATCGTCATCTGAACGCGGCGCCGCAATAGGATAACCTTTTATCGGCTTTTCAAAACGTTTAACAGGCTCACCTATCCCATCATTGTCTTCATCTACACCAATAATTGGCCAGTCGTTTATCCAAGTAACAGGCTCCAGACATTGTGGACGCCCCTGGAAAGGAATATCGTCATTTTGAATAAGCTGATGCATATACCACCAGCTGCCGTCTGGGGCCTGCATTAAACCACCTTGGCTTGCACTACGGTTACCAAATTCTGAGCCTTTCTCCAATACTGTTTTTACCTCATACGGTCCATAGATACTTTCTTTAGACCGCAAAACCAATTGCTTTCGATCATTCTTTGGGTTTTTAACGCCAGGCTTTGTAGATTTATCTCCCATCGTCCACTGCGCCATAAAGATGTACCAATACCCATCTTTCTTATAAATTTTGGCAGCTTCAGCACCCATGCCGGTATATACCAGTTTGCCCTCGTCAAGTATTTTAGTGCCATCCCAGCTCATGCGGTAAATTCGATTTTCATTACCTTCGATGGTGTTATCTGCGCTTTTTTGTTTAGTGCCTGAGTTAACTATGATGTAGGCTTCGTGTGTTTCCTCATCCCAATATACGGCTGGATCGTCTAATACATCAGCTTTGGGAAGCATTATGATTGGCTCACTCCACGGGCCTTCAATATTGTCGGCTGTTGTAACCATTAATCCGTGTTGATAATCAATTTGATACACGTACCACTTACCCTCGTGATACGCCAAGTCACCAGCCCATACTCCAAAAGAATAGCCGTTCATTCGATCCCAGTTATACTCGGGAGCCCAAGATAAACTCGAAAAAGCATGGCCAACGTTTTCCCAGTTCACCATGTCTTTTGATTTAAGTATTGGCATACCGGGGGACATGTGTTGTTTTGACGTAATCATGTAATAGGAATCACCCACTTGCTCGATGTCTGAGTCTGGGTAGTCGGCATTTAAAATGGGATTAATGTAAGTGCCGTCGCCTTGATCACCAAAGCTTCCTGTAGTCGCCTGTTTATTGGTATCTTCTTGTACAGAAAGCGTGTTCGAAGCATCAACCTGACAGCCAGAAATCACCGTAAGTAGAACCGATGAAATACCTAATTTTTTAAAGTTCATGTTCTTTAATGTGTCCATAGAATTTCTACTACTCTTTTCAATAAGTAATATTGGTGCGATCGTTAACAATATTTACATAATGACACATTTTGATTACCATTGACAATTACCAATCATTTGCAATCACAATTACTCTTCTGATACATACCTGAATTAGGTGTAGAGAAGACAGACGTAGGGGCCCCCGTGAAGTCTTTAATAAATATTATAGTCGCCGGTTTTACACTTACTGCTTGTAGTTCAGCATCTATAAACAATGGACAACTCAAGCCATCTCCTTTGAACCATGTCAATTTACCTAGCGGCACACTTGCAGTGGTAATAGATGGTAACTCACCTGATCCTGATGACATAGGCGCAACTCCGGTTTTACTGGCATTACTTGATAAGGCCGACGCTGCGGACAGGCTTGTTCATATTTCTCACTCTTGTGATTTAGACCCCTTTCGAAACAAGGCTCGATATCAAATTGATCCAGCGAGCGAGAGTAGACGTCAGCAGGTGCTCGACAGCTCTATCAACCGCGCGCTCAATGTATTTGGCCCATTTAGAAACGTTGAAAAATTGTTTAATTGTAGAGCGGAACAACAAGCTGCAATTAAGGACTTAACACTAGCAATCAACAATGCTACCGCAGATAGCCCATTGTGGATTATTGAAGCGGGCGAGCCTGATGTTATTGGCTACGCCTTGCAAGAATCAGAAGTTAGCAAACGACAATACGTAAAAGTAGTTTCTCATCACCCCGCCAATGATAACAGCGGAGACTATTTTACATGGCAACAAATACTGGATTTCGGTGTTGAAGAGCACCAAATAGGCGATCAGAATATAGGCTTGCAAACGCCGATTAATGCTTGGGATTGGGCCAAAGATAGTAAAGATGACGGTATCTCGCTTATCTACGAAATGCTCGAATATGCTGAACAGGACGGTATTGTTCCCTTTCAAGCAGGCAAGTTTGATAGCTCTGATGCCGGTATGATTTATTGGTGGATAACGGGCGCGAATAACGGCGGAGATAAGCATGCCACGCCCGAAGATATCAAACTGACGCTTAAACCAAACTCATATTAGATTAGATTGGATTAGCACCCGCTCGCATAGCTAGCGCGTGCTATTTCTCATTCTCCAGCCACCGCTTTTTCTGTCAATGCCTTAAAATACGTATTACTCTTAAATTGAGACACGGGCGACCACTTCGCGTTTTCTTTAGGTAGCTTAGATTTGAGCTCATTTTTGACATCAGAATAGAAAGGATTACTAGCTAAGTTATTCCACTCGTTAGGGTCTGTTGAGTGATCATATAACTCTTCACTACCGTCTTCGTAACGAATGTATCGAAAACGCTCACTCTTTACCGCGTGGTTGTTAGGACCAAACGTGGTTAAAGCAACATGCTCCCAATCGGCATTCGGGTTGGAGATCAAGGGGGTAATATCGTTCCCCTCATTGAGCGGGTTTTCTGGCAAACCAGCCATTTTTACCAGTGTAGGATACAGATCGACTAAACTTACTGGGCGGTTACTTGTCAGGGCTGAAGAAGAGCTCGGAGACTTGATGATAAGCGTAGTTTTTGTAGACGTTTCCCACAGCGCCATTTTAGCGAAACGGTTCTTCTCTCCAACATCATAGCCATGGTCCCCCCATAGTACGACAATCGTATTGTCTGCATATTCGCTAGACTCCAGCGCGTCAATCACTTGCCCAATGTAATGGTCTACAAACGAAATACTAGCCAAATATGCTTGTACAATATTCTTCCATTCTCCAGATTCTATTGCCCAATCAGTCGTTGGCATCATGTCATAGGTGGAAATGCGTTTTGCAATGTCAGGCACATCATCTAAGTCGCTGGGAAAATAAGGAGGGAGTTCGATACCTTCGAGCGGATGCATATCAAACCACTTTTGAGGCACGGTCCAAGGCACGTGTGGACGAAGGAACCCACCAGCGATAAAAAAAGGTTTGTCATGTTTACGTTGTAACTGCTCGACTAACCACTGAGCCGAGTTATAATCTGGCATCATTTCATCTTTTTCAGGGTAGGCGCCCCAGTCAGTGCTGGTTCCTTTCCTATCCCACTTTATTGGTTCGGGGGAATATGGCCCAAACAAATGCTCTCTTCCACCAAATACATCGAAACTTCCGTCAGCAACGCTTTGATGGAATATTTTGCCTACAGCTGCAGTATAATATCCGTGTTGTTTAAAGTACTCACTGAGAAACGTTGACTGCGCAGCTTTTCTGTTTGCAGAACGAATGTCGTTGTCCTGCACATGCCCATATATTCCCGTTGTTGAAGGAAGAAGTCCGGTCATAATGCTTGCTCTTGATGGGCCACAAAGTGGTGCTGGAGCATGGGCATTTGTGAACGTGATGGCCTCTAAAGCTAGTCTGTCAATGTTCGGCGTTTTGGTACTAGGATGGCCATTCATCGCTCCTACCCAGCTGTTTAAATCATCGACAGCTAACATAAGAATGTTTGGATGATTATTCAAATCTTTTGGCGTGTTTCCACCAAAGGCATTAGCTGCAGCGAAAACACATATACTTCCTAGTAAGAAAGCTTTTGTTCGTAACATTTCCCTAATTCCTTAATAATGCAGTTTTACGCCGCGAGAACGCTCAAAGTCGACCTTTCTAATGTTGGCTTCGACAAAGTAAAAGTCGCCATAGATTATAGGCGTATCAATTTCACCAGCGTTCCCCATGTCTCCCGTAGCTTCATCGAGCACAAATCCAAGTTCGAAGCTCATATCCCGCCCATTTTTGTCTCTATCAGTTCTATAGTTAGAAGTCAGTTCCGCCATGATTTTGTCAGCGAGAGCTCCATATTTTTGTCTTTGCTTATCGTCTTTCGTTATAGTTGCGTAACGATAAAGTGCAGAAGCGTAAATAGCGGCGGCTGAGGTGTCTTTAGGAATTTTAGTATGCGTTTCAGGGTAAGGTTCCCGTCCGCAAGGAACAAGCTTATCTCCCTGCAGAATGTCAGAACCATACCAGTTTTTCTGGTTTTTGAGCTCGTTTAGCGATTCATCAGTTAGCATTGAAGCGTCTAATATTTGAGGACGATAACCTTTATACGGCAGAATGTGAGGCTCTATTCTGTTCGCACAGAGCTCTAAAATTCCCGAATACACAGACGTTTCTAAAGACGTGTTTTCGGCATATTTATAAGCGTTGTCTCTGTCCGCCCAAAAGTCCCAAAAAGGAACAAAGTCTTCTTCTAGCAAATGCTCAATGCTATTTAGCACGTTACTTAAATGCTTTTCGAAAGCCCCGCGTTCCACGTCACTCAGGTTTAAATTAGACATATAGTCAACAATCGTTACATAGCCATATAACGACCATCCCTGCCCTCTAGCCCAAGCTGAAATGTTACCTAAACCCTGCCAATTTCCTGGTTTCCGTTTGCCATAATCAAAAACATGGTATGCAATGGGATATCGCTGTTCAGGATCATTTTCTTCATAGAAATAATGATTCTTGAGCGTTGTTTTAGCATGCGTTATTGCAATGTCTTTGTAATGCGATGAATCGCTATCTAGCAGGTATTCTAGGTTCATCATGTTGTCGATGATGACTGGGAATGTCCATGGATCTGCAATTTGGTGTAACTCTACGACGTCGTTACCGTTTCTTGATACGGATACCTTCATATGGGGGACGAAATCCCAAGATTTTATAACACCTTTTTCTGCATTAAATCGGCTGGAAAGTGTTTCTCTACCTTTGGCCAATATTGAAACGTACTTAGCTCTAAGCCCATCACTCAAGCCATCGTAATTTAGGGCTTCGCCATATGAATCATAAAGCATAAAACCTAAATCATGCGTTGAATCAAGCGTTGCATCACCGTCTAACGCCTTCTGATAGTGCGTGGCAAAGTTTAGAAGTTGCTCTTCCTCACTTTCGCCCCATTCCACGTAGTCTTTGTTAGACAGTAGTTTCCACATTACGCCGGGGAAAAAGCCGTTAGTCCACTTTTCATATTTGTCCATAAAAATGCCCCCGTGCTCATATGAGCGTGGAACACAAATCATTGACGTATCTTCAACGCAGGCCGGTCGATAATATAAATGACGTTCAGCTTCAATATGGCTCGCCATCTTTAGATATTGATCCTTAGCAAAAGTAAGATTACCGAGGGCATCTTGCACGGTGAATAATTGCTTATCTTCTTGGGTTGTCTTGGCTTGCTCAACTGCAGGTTTTGGAACATGTTGTTCACTACATGCACTAATGGACATTAGGGTGAGAAGTGTTGCGCCTACCCAATTCTTATTCTTTTGCCCACTGTCTCGCGTAATATGTTTTTGTACTAAGAAACCTTTTTTCTTATCTTCTTTATGACCCACGATCTTCCGCCTTAATGACTACTTTTGACTAATAATGATCATAAAGTAATGCTTTTGTAAACGCAATGTAATATGGTGTGCGTGAAGCTGAATGTTATTAAAATGTTGCAGCATTAACATTTGGCATTAAAACACACATCTTTTAATAACAAACTTGAGCTAATAAAATTATGAAATGCCTAAAAACATTGTTAGTTTCAACCACTTTACTGGGTGCGTTTTCGTTAAATGCGGAAGTGACACTTGAACAACAAATCAAAATTACCGATGAAGGACTGCACTTTGACGGTAGAAACCTCGATTTTTCAAACGTGGGTTCCCCGGATACAGGGGAGAAATACGACTATTTTTTCGGCCCAAATATCTCAGCACATGGTGATGCGGTAAAAACCTATAAACACTATGTGTTTATGACCTGGTACAAGGGCGGAAAAAATGAAAGAAACGTAATGCTCTCACGTTACAATACACTTAGTGGCGAATTATCAACGATTGAGTTTCCACACAGGCACACCGGGTTCAGAGGCGACCCTTTAGTCGGTGAATCACACAACACTATCGGGTTAGCCGTCAGCCCGATTAACGGCACCATTCATATGGTGTTCGACATGCATGCTTACGATGACAATAATCACGGTGGCAAATTTAAAGACGATTTCTTTCGATATTCTTACAGTGTACCTGGAGCAGCTGAGCTTCCCCACTCCGAATTTACGCTAGATAAGTTTGTAAAAGATACTAGTGAGGTCAGTCAAGGGGATGATGATTACAAGCACCTCACCATGACCGGAGACCTTGGAGATAAAGGCAACTTTGCTCGACTTACCTATCCTAAATTCTTTACCACAGTAGACGGCACATTACTCCTTTACATGCGCTTGGGCGGCAATAATAACGGTGCCTATGTATTCAACCGCTACGATGCTGAAGCTGAGAAATGGTCTACATTCACTCCATTCAATGAAAACAACCAAAAATCCAAGGGGAACCCATACAACTGGGGACTTTACGGTAATATGAAGTACATAAATGGAAAACTTCGCGTAGGTTTCCAACAGCGTAGTAGTGATAATACAGACAAGTATAAATACCAAAACGGTGTCTTTTACGCATATTCAGACCATCCTGATGGCTTCGGTGATTGGAAGAACCACAAAGGTGAACCAATGACGTGGCCGCTCATCAATTCAGATGAGATTAAAGTATTTGAACCAGGTGACTATATAAGCCACACCGAAGCCAACTCGGTTTACATTGTGGGAAGTTTTGACTGGACTGTTACAGAGAAAGGCGACATTCATATAATCAGCAAAGTACGTTCTACAGACCGTAATAGACCTGATTACGAAGAAGTTTATATTCATTCATATAAACCTGCTGGCGCTGATGAATTTATAATTAGTACTGATTTCACCGGCGCAAGTGAGATTTATACATCAGGTGACAATGTTTATATTGTAGGTTTAGAGGGTGGCCGCCCCTATGTTGAGAAAGCCCAAGGCGGCACCAATAATTTTGTCAGAGTGTATAAAGCTACCGATGGTCCAGTTTTCGATCACGGTACACTTTATATAAAAGATGGCAAAGTCTACTACTACCTTATGGAGCGTACTTCAGGTAACGCAATGCCGCTTTATCTCCAAATTATCGATTTAGATTTAGAATCTGACGCTAATGCACCGCTTGTTTCCTTCCCTTCTCCTTCGTTAACCGTAGAACAAGGTTTTGAGAAATTGAGCCTTAATATTTCTGCTGAAAGTCCAGTGGAAGGAAGATTTATTCAATCTGTCAGCCTTTACATCAACGATGAATTAGTGCGAACAGATGATTCGATGCCCTATTTATTCGGTCATGGCTCTAAGCCGCACGAAACGGGCGCTATGGGGTGGTTAGACACCCATGAGCCAAACCCCTCCCCTCTCCCAGCAGGAACTCATATTTTCAAAGCAGTCGCGGTGGACAGCGAAGGCGATAGTGCTATTGCAACAATGGTACTTAACGTTAACTCAAACGCGCCCATTGTTTCATTCCCGCAAGAGAGTTTGGAAGTAGATGAAGGATTTGAAAAGCTCAGCCTAAACATTAGTGCAGAAAGTGCGGTTGAAGGGCGTTCTATCGAATCAGTTTCTCTTTATATAAATGGCGAGCTGGTTAGAACAGATACATCTCTTCCCTATCTATTTGGTCATGCGTCTAAACCTCATGAAACGGGTGCTATGGGATGGCTTGATACCCATTCAACGAATCCTTCACCGCTGACCGCGGGTACTTATGAATTTACAGCTGTTGCTATTGATAGCGAAGGCGAGGAGTCTACAGCGTCGATGCAGCTAGTAGTGAAGGGCGAGCCGCAACCGCCAGCCGTTACGTGGCCTAATTCAACTGTGACAGTCTATGAAGGCTATGAAAAACTAGCGATTACTATTGACGCTGAATCACCTGTAGAAGGCCGTGATATACAGTCGGTTACTCTTTACAGAAACGGTGAATTAGTAAGAGTAGATACTCGCCCAGTTTGGAACTTTGGGCATTCTTTCGCTCCTTATGAGTTTGGTGCCATGGGGTGGTTAGACCGTCATGAGCCAAACCCCTCACCTCTAGGCGTCGGTACTCATACGTTTACTGCTGTTGCGAAGGATAGCACGGGGCTAGAGGGTGAAAGCGATATGACACTTATTGTTCTAAGCTTACCTGGACCCTCCATTACTATAAATGAAAGCGATGTCTCACTGCTTACTGAATATCAAAACCTTGCAATAACGGCAGATGCCTCTACAGCAAATGACGATATTACGATTGTCAGTTTAGCACTTTACCTTAATGAGCAATTAGTTAGAGAAATTTACGAACCTCCTTTCGAGTGGGGAGGTGAAAATTACTCGGATGAATTGCTCGACTTACCAGTAGGTACGCATTTGGCAAAAGTCGTAGCCACTGATTCGAACAATAATCAAACCGAAGCAAGCATGTTTGTCACAATTGAATTACTTGGTGACCTGAACAAGGACTCCGTTGTGGATAATAAAGATATTCGACTCTTTACAGCTGCATTGCGCAATGGAGAGGAGATGAATATCCGTTATGACTTTAACGACGATGGCGTTGTAAATAACAGAGATACGCGAGGTCTTGTTCATCGCTGTACTTATTCACGTTGCGGTTCAAACTAGTAGGAAATGAAAATGAAGATAGCTAATTTAATTCTTATCTTTGGTTTAGTGATGTCCTTTTCTTCAAAAGCATCGCTTATAACTTTTTCAAATGATTCGCAGTCCTACCTAAATGGAGACATCGTTGAAATAGAGGTATTCATAAACGAAGCCAATCCTTCAATAGACTTCCTTGAGGTTGTATGGAGTTTCGATTCTAGCTTATTCGAGTTTGATGTACTTTCCGTCACAAACAGCGTGTTTGACAACTCTTATTTTGACGATGCCTATACTATTGGCGATGAATTAATATTTCAGCTAGGTTTATTAGCTGACTGGGAGAGCGTTTTAGGAACATCATTTAAACTGGGAACATTTAGCTTTGTTGCTTTAGAAGGCGGCGTGTCATCGCCTGAACTTACGTTGGTTGACTTGTTTGCGCAAAATATTGAAGGAGACGACATAGAAGCAACATCGGTACCTGCCCCATCAACCCTAGCAATATTTTGTATTGCAGGGATTATATTGTTCAGAAAGCGGATAAGCTAAGTGGAATGGCCCAAGGACTGAAGCCTTGGGCCATATTCTCCTTCTTACTTAGCGAGTCGTTTTTGTTTCTGGTAATCGTAAAGAGAAGGAATCGCCACCTTGTTATTAATGTCAGAAATATGCGGCACAGGATAATGTTCGATAGAAAACTTTCTATTTCCGTATATACCAACAACTCTTGCATCAGGCCCTTCTGTTTGGCCTAAAATTCTTACGGTTTCGTTACTATCAGCACCACTTTCAACAAATATTTTTGCGTTCCACGTAGTATTATAACGGCCATGTCCCGGCTGCCAGTACCCTGCTCCACCGCCAAACCATAAATCATAGTAAGGACCTTTTTCATCACGTTTTGTTTCTATATGAATCGTCATGTTGTCGTAAAGGTTTTGATGATTAGCACCAGCATGCTGATCTAGCGTAGGCTGAGTGAAAGCTTCTCCCCGCAAAAATACACTCTTTGTCGATTTAGTGTTCATGCTAAAGGTATGAACAGTCGGATTTGATATTTTGGCATCCTCAACTAAAAAATTGTGCACGCTGCCAAGGTGAACTCCATAATGACCAAAACGTGTTCCATAGCTGTGTATATTGGAAATAGTCACGTTTCCGCTGTTTTCGGTCAGTATGGCGCTATCTGCATTGTCAAAGCTTACATCTCGTATCCAGCTGTTGAACACACTGGTTAAATAGATACCGTTGAAACCCTGTTCAACGTGATGACCGTAGGTTTCGCCCGAAGGAAATTGTATAGAGAGCCCTTCAATACCAACTTCTTCTAGGTGTTCCCATGATGATAAGTGAGCGGGAATGTTCTCATTTATGTCGTGTAAAAGAGGGTCACGTATCTCAACCGTATTTCCACGAATAGATTTAACTTGGGTGGGTTGCATTACTAGTGGTCGGTCTGGAAAATCATAATGATGCGAACCGATCATTAGGTCGGTGTCTCCATAAATTGATTTTATGATACCGGCTTGTTTACCGTTTTTGTTGTGCCAGTCTATTCTCAGAATGTCGCCAACCGAAATTTGTGATGTGTTGCTAACTTCTAAAGTTTTCGTTCCTCTCTTACCTTTGGTAACCGTCGCTAACATTGGAAGCTGTTCATCCAATTCTTCTAGATAAGGTACTGGTCGAGTTCCTTCCTTTTGAATCCATATCACTCCTCCAGACCAAGAGTACTCGGAGAAGTAATCATCTATATAAATCTCTGCATCACGTTGTTTCTTATTATGTAGCCTTAGATAATTTCTTAGTTCGTCTAGATGAGGTGTTTTGTCAATAATTGAAAGAGGCATTGGAAAGTAAAGTTGGGTGCCCTGTTCACCCATTCCTTTACCGCTCACCGTGATGTTTCCCCGGCTAATTTTTAGAATGTCTTTTACGATAAATCTCCCTTTAGGTAGGGTAACTGTTACATGTCCATTAATACTATGTGCGTGTTCGAATGCGTTCAATATAGCCCTAGTATCATCCTTATTATCATTGGGAACAGCGCCAAAGTCTTGAACGTCAACATAAGTCGTTGTCTCACTATAAGTAATTTCTCTTTCACCAAAATGATAACCTGCATAAGAGTAGTCAGGGAGATATGTGTCATTTGATAGAAGCTTATCTTCAATAGATAACTCTGGTGCTGCGATAATTGAATTGTGAACTGATGTAAACATCAATGATAAGCAAATGTACTTTAATGGATGATGTAGTGGTAATTGTTTAAATGTAGTTTTTGTCGTTCTCATTTTTGAAGCTTTCTCTTTGTCTAAAAAGTTAGGCTTTAACAATATATTCACAAACAATCAATAACAAGCATAACGAGTCAAAATGTCACCTGTATATTAAGTTGAAAGAACTAATTAGAGATTAGTATGTGTATGGGCGAAGCCATATATACATCTTTTAATACATCTATATTACTTCTAATGTGTGCATCAATGTGGCTATACGACCTCGTAAGTATACTTTTGCTCTTCAATGTCAATATCTACGCATGAATGTATTACTTACTACTCATGAATGGCGTTGCATATTCTCACAAGTGCGTTAAATTTTGGCATTCGGGCACATGTTTGACTTTGTAAGAGGAACATGCGGGATAGATCGGTAGTTTTTTAGTAAAAAGAGGACTGAGGGATAAAACTATTGAAAGTTACGCACAGAAAAGCCCTCGAAAAGTCGAGTTTTCTTTATTGTGCAAAAAGTTAATTAGATCTTACCTATACTCTTAAGCTTTTGTAGGTATTTTGCTGCTTCGTGAGGAGATTTTGGTGAGCGGTCAAGCGGTACTGATACCTGAATACTCTCCGTACGTTCGTCCCTGCGAACAATGTTACATAATTTCGTTATAAGTGACTTTACACATTTAGCTGAAGTGTTGAATTGTCTTACAGTTAAGAATTTCACAAACCCTTTAGTGTAACTATAGTCTACTATGCCCCAGTGCTTTAAGGTGTTGATTACACGCCTAACAGTGTTTTGAGACCATTTAAGAAAACGAGACAGTGCAGGCACTGTACGTTGTAAACTCTTTCGATTTTTTTCAACATTCCATTTGTGCTGATTTTGGAGGTATCCATGCATGATAAGAGCTTTGTGAACATGTTTAGAACTGTTGCCTGATAATAGAGATATATTACGTTTCAACTGCCCTACATGCACTTTAAAGAAGGTCATACTACGCTCTTGGTTATTTTTACTCTTGTTCTTTGAGGTAATAAGCGTCTTTTCCAGCTCCCGAGCAAACGATACTGCGTAGTTATGTTCGCCTACATGGAGGCGGTGAGATATTTTATCGTAGTACGGATGGGAGGTGTCTTGCTCTTCTTCTAATGGTTGGCTTTTCTTTAGAAAACCTTTTTTAATCAAAGATGAGATAGCTTCCCGGACAGCATTTGGCGAATAGCCGACCTTATTACAGATTGCTTGTGTTGTCTGTTTGAATTGACGTTTGTACGGCCGCATTTGGGATGCAAAAAAAGCAATATGTGCAAACACAAATGATTCTGTGTCTGACAAATACTCAAATTGCCCTGGCGACATAAAAACTACGTCGTCATAACTGTTATTAGGATTCATCTTTTTTACCAACAATATTCGCAGATTTGCTGATAAAAAACGCATTAGAGGTTGACCTGATCTGGTAAACCGCTAGAATTAGATGTGTAACTGCTTCGAAAAAGTTACATCTAAAGACCCGTGCAGTGCGCCAACACTTCACGGGTTTTGTTTTTAGCGCTTCTTATCTATCCATATTTCAAAGTGCTCTTCACTGAGCTTTTAAAGATAATATCATTTTTTTTCTTTATTTTCTCGATATGTGTAATCTTTATATGAATGGTATGAGAGATCAAGGTGGATCGCGATCTATTTGTGATCTTTCTAAAGATTCGATCCGAGGGTTAGTGATTGATTTTGTTAGATTAAAGATTCGATCCAAAAGGTAGTATTCTATTGTATCATCTACGATCTTCTAGTTTTCCCAGAATATGGAGTGCGGACATATCACGCCTGAATGCGATCACTGGAATGCCCTGGTCCGGGGAATAGCCAATGTTAATTAAATAGCCTTGTACTGTAGCTCTTCCGTATTCAACAATAAGTTCCCCTTTTCGCTGTTCTGATAGGTGACAAGTTCCGACCTGTTTTACGATCCTTTTTTCTACAGCCTCATGTATTTTGGCTCTGTAAGAGGGATCTGAATTAGCTAATACCATGTTAGAAAATTTTCGTTTGAATTCATTAAGGCTTGACGATGGAGCCACCGATTCCCTTAGTTCATTCCATGCATAAAGTTGCTGTGCTTGACGGCCACTGAGCAAATGCTCTCGAGCCCACAGTCCAAAGAGTATTTCTATCTCATTTTTAGTTGCAAAGACGTCACTATCAATAAGTAACATATCATTTAATGTTCGTCTTTCCTTAACCGCAGCTACGATACTTTTAACTGTAGAGCGTGGAAATTGAATTACGGCAGCTTTTTTTTCTACTTTTTTTGAATCCTCATAAGTTACTATGGCTTCCAAGCGAAACAACTTGTAGTACAATTCGATATCAACAATAAAATCCTTATTACTATCGTAAAAATCTCTCATGTCAAAAGTCGTTGCTGAGAGTCTTTGTAGCGATTGAATAGCATTATTGATGTAACCACCAGCAGAAGCTTCTGAAACAGGGATGTCTTTGGCCATAGTTATAAGGGGTTCTAGAGGTAAAGTGAAGGTCTCTCCAATAGCTTCTGATTCATTCAGTCGTTCAGATATATGATTTATCAGCCATGTAATTGCACTAGCGTAGTAGCTCATGTCGGGAAGGTATATAAGCCTCCCTTCCTCTGCTCTAGCAGTGATGAGAACAGGTTTAGCTCTCCCCTCTTCACGTAACTTAATGCTAATCGTACTTGATTTATCTTTTCGATTGGTTCGCATTGCCTTAACCAAGTAACGAACAATTTGAAGCTCCATAAATCTCGTTTTATCGTCGTAGCGCTCTATGTTTATGGTTTCAACAGTACTCGACGATACGGATTGAAAGCTATCTGAGGATATGTTTTCTTTTTGAGACTCAACAGCCGCTATGAGATGTCCCTTCGGTATTGCTAGCTTATATAGCTTTCCTCTACGTTTCTTAATGGGATCAGTAGTTATAAACTCACTAGAGATAAGCCCTTCTTTTTCTAACTGCACTAAATGATGGCGCACATTAGAAAGTTTGCGGTTTATTCTTGCTGATATGAAATCTAAGCTAGCGGTTAGTTCTTCTATTTCTTGAAGGGCAATGAATATGTCAGATGCCACAGTACTAGTTGTTGGAGATATGTTCAAAGAACTGCAAAGCCTCACAAAAACTTTGAAATCGAAGTCGTCTGGCACTGAAACCAGGGGAGCTTTAAATCCATATTTTTCAGCTAAATCGAATAGCTCACGCACTTTACATATTTCCTAAAGATTTTATTCTTGGTTCTGATTCGATCCAAAGGTTATCCGAGAACTTTTCCTATGTCTATCATTGGTTAATCAAACAACGGAGTAAGATAGTTATTAATAGTTCACCAATGTTTCATTAACTATGAAAAGTATCTCTTCACAATCCGTAATTTCTCTACTTCTTTCTATTGCAGCGCGATTTGTTTCCGCGGAAACAACCGCGTTTCAATTCATCACAGACCAATGAATCCAGAGCTTTGAGCCTATCCGTAAAATTTAATTTAATGGGCCCTATTAAATAGGACCAGACTATTCAGGGCGA
>NZ_BJKJ01000024.1:0-67197 GCF_006538305.1 Alteromonas sp. KUL17 | reverse complement strand
ACCTTGTAACTATATATTACTTAACAGGTAAGATTTTATTGACTGATGATAAAGTTATTTGTTTCCCTACTCAAAATACACTTAACCTGTATCTTAGTATCCATAAGAACGATCAAATAAGGCTTCGTTAGATGAGGCAATTTTTCATGACGACTAGATTAAATGACACAACATGGCTTATTTTATGTTCATTGAACTTGAAGTTACCCAAGTATCGTATAAACTCCTCATGCAACTAAAATTCAGTTGCAATATGAATTATGGACGAACATCTTTATGAGTAAAGCTGAAAAACTCAAGGAGAAATTGCTTGAAAGGCCCTCTAAATTTAAGTGGGATGACCTCGTGAAAGTAATGAAAGAAGCTGGTTTTACGGTAAAAAACGCAAAACGTGGCTCTGGAAGAAAATTTTACAATGCAAAAACAGGTCAAGTTGCAATGTGGCATGAGCCACATCCTGGTAACGAAGTCTTGAAATACGTGGTCGATGAAGCAATTGAGTTATTGAAGGAGCAATAAAATTAAATGAAAGATAAAATGCTTAAATACAAGAATTATCACGCATCTGTTAATTTCTCTATTGAGGACGAATGCTTGTATGGAAAAGTTGAATTTATAAACGACAGTATTGTTTTCGGTGCAGATACCATCCCAGAGCTTAAGAAGGCGTTTGAAGCGCAAATAGACGAATATATTGAGTTTTGTAGAGAGGTAGGTAAAAAACCTGAAAAACCTTGCTCCGGTAGCTTCAATGTCAGAATTGGTGAAGACCTTCACAGAAAAGCGTTGATTAAAGCAAAAAGTGAAGGTGTCCAATTAAATGTAGTCGTTACCAAAGCGATTGAGCTTTACGTAAATGGAGGCGATGAGTTATTGGAAAACTACGTTTCAAACCTTCTCAACGTCAGTTATGAGGTCGTTAGAAGTAATCTATCTCACCATAGAGTTCAATTATCCGGAGCTATCGTACCAAAATCGAAGGCACAGTCCGCAATGAGTTTTGATTTAAAAACGGAAGATTCCAATATCGACTATGGTTCAATAGAGGGGGCTCACTGATGGCTGAATTTAGCATTTCAGACAATGGTTCAAGGCTGTTGGCTTTTGATTTTCACGATGAACGCGTAGCGAAAAGTGAAATGAAGGCTCAGGTGATATCTTCGTTTTCTTTGGAAAAAGAGATCGTAGGGAGAGACACAGAGAATGAATTACATGCGAAGTATGAGGGTTTTTATAACGCACGTATTGAGATTAAGACGGAAAAAGAAGAGCTGTGCCATTTAACTGCAAACATTTATAATGCTTGTATTATTTCCACGGAAAAGAAGTTGCCTAAAGACTTAGATTTAGATAAATGGGTGGAATTATATCCTGACAAAACCGTATCTCATTTTTCAGAAGCTATGGCTTCAAAATATCTAAAATCTGTCATGCGTTCGTTCCTGTCTCACACGGCATTTATCACTGCGCCTATTGAGTTTTAAAGGAATTTTGATTTCCTAACCGCCTCTAGGGGCGGTTTTCATACACTTTATCGAGCTTAAGTTCTGTGTTCTATTCAACTGAACTTCCCCCGGTGTACTTATCTTTAGCGTGCCCCTTGCTTGAATTGATTTGTGCCTTTATTGAAACCATGATGATGCGCGTAAAGTTAAAAGCAAGCCTGATTGAGTGCAAATAATGAAGTGCATAATACTAACTGAACACAATCGTGTACCTATTTGGGTGGACTTTGATGTCCGTAAGGCAATGCCTTTTTGAGTTCGGGCTTACCGCTTATAGGCTCGTTCCTTTAAAGCCTCAAAACTACCATCGAGTCCGGGAAATAGACTTGCTGCGCTGATATTCATATTTTCAAGATCGTTCATAGCAGCCTGCCTAGAATCCTTTTTAATATCGAACGCTTTAATGATTTCTCCTCCGGTTTTCTCATGTATCGTAATCCAACGCTCCATGTCTGTAATGTTTGAAAAAGTAAACAGGGATTGCTGTGGGAGGACTCGTGAGTTTCCTTGCGAAACTATGTCTATTGGAGTGATTGAATAACGAGGCTCGTCAACAGATGTGGAGTTGAAGCCTTGTCCTTGCGTATCCCACTTTTGCAGATCAAACGCGTAAACTCGGACATGGCCGTTTTTATCTTCTAACTTTAGGCCGCGAAAAGCGAAAAAGGCAGCTACGAGTGGGGACCTAGACCAGTCAAGAAGTGGTGTAGGGTAACCATGATGTTGAGCTAGGGACATTAATGATGCAAACTGAGTTGGGTCAGCTAGATCAAACTTCCCTTTATTCGAATTAACCAAATATTTGTTCAAATTGTTCATGTCTTCGACGGAGTAACGACTTAAATCGCGTCGATTTGTCCTGTGAAATGATGTTCGCAATGGGAGAGTTGAATCGGGCTGTCCCCTGAATATCAGTTTCGGATTTTCCCTTTTTGCTTTTATTGCGTAGCTGATGAAGTCTTCCCACTCGATTTCTTCTGATATAACGTGCGAAGTAGTACTCTCCCTGCGGTTCAACGAGAACTTCCCTTCTTGGCCATTATCAGCACACCATGTCCCTTCCATTAGTTCTGGTAGCAGTTTGTCAATTTTAATTTGGGCTGACTTTGGGATTACTTCATCGGTATTTCCGGATCGTATCGATGGGCAAATATCGGACAGTTGACCGACAAGGTTACTTCCGTCGCTTTCAAATTTAACCTTGGCTGCAATTGAACTTAGCTTAAGATCACTATCTCGAAAATGTATAAAGCCTTCCGATGGTTTATCCTTATCAATATTAAGAATAAGTCCGGCCCTATTGGACCCTCTCGCATTGCCGAGCCATTGGCCCCACATGGGTAAATTCATCTTAAACCTTCCTTATTTAGTTGTGCTATAGCTAGTCATTTAAAAATTTTACTATCTCTTAAATATATCCAATCCGGCAGAATACAAGCCATAGTTCATCCCGGTTTTCTCGTGGCCGATAATCAATGCGGCTCGGTTTTGACTTGTACCCGCACGCTCGAATTGAGTCGATACAGTTTTACGGATCGAGCGAAGTACGTACCTTTTGTCGGAGTCAAGATTATCGCGTAACGTTTTTAACCTCTTCCCAACTGCGTCGCCACGTTCGTTATTTTTAGTTACCTTTTCGCTAGGCAATCTGTCGAAATGATTACCTGCGAGTCGCCTGCGGTAAAAGTTCTTTACCTAAATTAGGTTCGCTTCAAGCGTCGCTTTACGAGCATTCGCTAGTGATAGGTCAGGGTACTTACCTAGACTGAGATTAGCTCTTTTACGGCTTGTAGGTCTGTAGTAATCAAATATCCAATTTTTAGAACCATTTGGCTTAATACGAAGTCGCAGGCCATCACCATCAAACAGGTTATATTCTTTTTCGCTTGGCTTTGCAGATTTTATTTCTTTATCAGATAGCCGTGTAGTAACTTTTGCCATAATGGGTACACCAATTTCATCTAGTTTGCGTAGTGTACCTAAAGATCAAAGAAGCTAGAGGAAGTCATTGAACGTTAAAATACGCTAAGTTATTGATTTTAATTGTTTGTGGACAAAAAAAGACGTCATAGGACGTCTTAATTTATTGAATTGGTGGAGCTGGCGGGATTTGAACCCGCGTCCAGAAAATGTCTACCTTTGGTACTACATGCTTAGTTTGTCATTTGTTTAACTGCTTGGAACTCCGACAAACAGGATTTCCTTGCAGCTGGCCTAATACTGTTTCGCGGTTCACCCTTAGACAAGGTTCCCTCGCTATCCTACTTGGATGACCTTCCGAATCCCCGCTAGCAGGAAAAGACTAGGGTGGAAGGGCCTATGCCGGTTATTAAGCGGCTAGTGCGTATGTTTCGTCGTTTGCGACTATTTAAATGCGGCTTTTTAAGAGGCAAACCGCTCCTCTGCATGCACCTCCGGCTTCCTAGATCCTGTCGAATCCTAATCAGCCCCGAGTGTGATTTTCAATAATAGCACAATTGTTACATGGTGAAATACATTCTTTTGAAAATTACTATAAATTTTAAGGGTTTGGCTATAAATCAACCAAAAATAACATCTAGTTTTTCAAAAGCTTACCTGTGTGGCCTTCAGTTGAAGCTTTGCTTAAACAGCAACACACAAACATTGAGTATTATTGAACTATCATAGATATGTAGATGCTTGAGTAAAATTCAAGTGCCGAGCGCACAAGGGCTGTGCAAGAAACGCAATTTATAAACTGAAATAGCGCTTTTTATTTGATTACTTTAGCGAATTTTTAAGTAAATAGTGCTGATGTAATGATGCAATTAGTAGCAAGAACCATTAAAGTACGTGAGCATAATTAAAAGGCTTGTAGTGTAAATGTCTTCAGATTCCATATTGTATTCTCCGTATACCTTGCCATGTGGCGTAACAGCGCGAAACCGTCTTGTTAAAGCTGCTATGGAAGAAAATATGTCGAGTATGGGAAATATTCCCGGAGAGTCTTTGTACTCACTCTATCGATATTGGGCCCACGGCAATTTAGGCATGGTGATCACAGGCAACGTTATGGTCGATAAAGGCGCCATGACAGGGCCTGGTGGCGTTGCACTAGAAAAAGACACCGACATTGCGCCGTTTCAAAAGTGGGCAAAAATCATTAAGTCTAATGGCGCTTTGGCCATAATGCAGATTAACCATCCTGGTCGACAGGTGTTTAAAGCGATGAAAGGCAAAGCTATTGCGCCTTCTGCTGTACCGCTTGATATGGGCAAGCACTCTAAGTTGTTTGCTCAACCACGTGAAATGACCTGCCAAGACATTCACGATGTGTGCAAACGGTTTGTTCAAACTGCTAAGCAAGCTGAAAAAGCCGGGTTCGATGGCGTTGAAATTCACGCCGCTCACGGTTATTTACTTACGCAGTTTTTATCACCGCTTACTAATCAGCGCCAAGACGAGTGGGGCGGTTCTATTATTAACCGCGCTCGCTTGCTAATAAATATAGTCAGTCAGGTTAGAGCAGTTTGCGCTAAAGACTTCATTGTTATGGTTAAGCTTAACTCTGCAGATTTTCAGAAAAATGGCTTTTCTTTCGATGATGCCTGTGAAGTGGTTAACCGCTTGGAAGCCTTGGGTGTTGATGTTGTCGAGTTGTCTGGCGGTAGTTATGAAGCGCCTGCCATGCAAGGGCAAACTCGCGACAATACCACCCTTGCCAGAGAGGCTTACTTTTTAGAGTTCGCACAGGCCTTGGTAAGTAAAACTGAGATTCCACTTATGACTACAGGTGGTATCAAAAGAGCCGAAGTAGCAGAAGAAGTGATTGAACAAGGCTGCGCTCTGGTGGGATTAGCCAGTGCCCTTGCTATTACGCCCGACTTAGCGAAAAAGTGGCAGCAAGAGTGGACTTACTCTGGCATTATTCCCCATTGTGCTTGGAAAGATAAATCGTTGGCTAGTCTTGCAAATATGGCTATGGTGCGAAGACAACTTAGACGCCTTGGAAACAACCTAACCACACTACGAGATCCCTCTCCGCTATGGAGCCTTGTTCTTGATATGCTGCATCGCAAGAAAATGACGAAACGGGATGTGGGTTAACGCAAACAGAAGAATAGAACGGCTTGCCGTGTAATTTTCTTGTTTAAAGCCAGTCTATATCGCCCTTCATTTAACACAGTACATAAAAAAACACAGCGTTAAACGCTGTGCTTCATCATTCTTTCTTTTTGGCGCTGCCAATCTTTGTCTTTTATGGTGTCACGCTTGTCATGGGCGTGTTTACCTTTTGCTAAGTGAATTTCTAGTTTCACCCAACACTTTTTCCAATACATAGATGTGGCTACGATTGAATAACCTTGGCGGTCTCGAGCACCCATTAGACGATCTATTTCACGTTTATTGAGCAACAATTTACGCGCGCGCTCAGGGGCTGCGATAACGTGGGTAGAGGCTTGATTCAGCGGACTAATTCTACACCCTACCAAATACGCTTCGGCATTTTGGATAATAATGTACGCATCGGTAATGTTCACTTTACCGGCACGAATACTTTTAATTTCCCACCCTTGAAGCTCAAGCCCGGCTTCGAACTTGTCTTCTAGGAAATAGTCGTGACGCGCCTTTTTATTCTGCGCGATATTTCCTGTGGTGTTTTTGTTGGCTTTATTCTTTTTCATGCTGGCTATTATACTGATTGTTCAACGAAATGTCTTTAGTTGTCATTGTTATCTTATATTGGGGCATTTGGTTCAAAACCGAATACGAGCGAACCAAATTTTCTGTGATACAATGCCGCCAAGAGTTTTAATTGTAGTGGGATCAATGCCAAGTATTCATAGAAGCGCACTTGTAGCTCATAGTGCAGAAGCCATGTTTAACTTAGTCAACGATGTAGCTTCCTACCCTGAGTTTTTGCCAGGCTGTACCGACAGCAAAATCCTCGACACGTCAGCGCAAAGCATGAAAGCGTCATTGTTAGTGGCAAAAGCAGGTATCAAGCAATGGTTTACAACGCACAATGTGTTAGAGCCAGGTAAAAGTATTCAAATGCAACTGGTCGACGGTCCGTTTCGCTCGCTTACCGGTGGCTGGACATTTTCAGCGTTATCAGAAGAAGCCTGTAAAATTGAATTAAACCTAGAGTTTGAATTCAGCAATAAGCTAGCTGAAATGGCTTTTGGTAAAGTGTTTAACAGTTTAGCCAGCAGTATGGTTGCAGCGTTTACAGACCGAGCGCGGAGCGTGTACGCATGAGTAAGAAGCTCATCAATATTGAGGTTGCCTACGCGTTACCCACCAAGCAAACTATCATTGATGTTGCTATTCATGAGAATGCGACGGTAGAAGAAGGGATAAACGCGTCTAACGTGCTTGAGCAGTTTCCCGAGATTGATTTGAAAGCAACAAAAGTGGGTATTTGGAGCCGCGTGGTTAAGCTTCGCGACACGCTTACCGATGGCGACCGTATTGAAATTTACCGCCCGCTTATTGCTGACCCTAAAGAAATCCGCAAGCGCCGTGCTGAGAAAGCGAAAGAGGAAGGGCGCGCTGACAAAATCACAGGTGGAAAGGTAAATCCACTTAAGGCGAAGTCATAGCAGTCAACTGAGCGCTTCTACGCCAGCGCCAAAGATAGATACAAAAATGGCCTTCAAGTGAAGGCCATTTTTTGTAAAGAAGACAAAGGCTATTAGCTTTTTTCTGAAATACTGCCTAACTCCAGGAAAGGGGAGGCATCAATATCTTCAGCATCCATCATGCTAGCAATTCGCTGAACGGTAGCGACCATTTGGCTTTGCTCCCACTCTTTAAGCTGTGAAAAACGCTCGACAAAGTGTTCTTGAAGCGGGCGAGGTGCGTCAACCACTGCCTCTTTACCGCGTTCGGTTAAGAATACGCCCACTTTTCGTTTATCTTGCGTACTTCTTATGCGCGTAGCTAAGTCTCGTGATTCTAGTCTATCTAGAATATTCGTGATGGTTGCAGGGCTTAAGTTAATATTCTCTGCAATTTCGCGCACCATTATACCCGGGCGCTCTTCAATATTTTGCATCACCAATAACTGTGGGCCTGTTAAACCCACGTGTTTACTTAGCTGCTTGCTGCGTAGGTCTACAGCGCGTATTACGCGCCGTAGTGCCACTAATAGTTCTTCTTCTTTTCGCATGTTACTTCCAACAAATGCGTAACCCAGCGGTTACTTAAGCAAATGAATAAAATGTTGGTGCTTATGATAGTGATCGATGACGTCATTAATGACCGAAATCTTCGACCAGCCCATAATATCATAGTTCTGACCACCTTCACTAAGGTGCACTTCGGCGCGATAGTACGTGGCCTTTTTGTTTTCGTCCAGTGCTGGTGTGTCACTTGGACCAAATTCAGGCTGTTCTGTCGATACAGGATGCACAGCATAAATGAACTCAGGGTCATTGCCCATATCAACGGTTAATATGAGTGCTTCGTCCGTATCTTCAATTTTTATTTCGAATTGCTGCGCTTTAAACTCCTCGCTTACTTCTGTTAGCGCAGGCTTCACCACTTTGTTGATGTAACGACGAACGGCAGTTTCATCTGGAAAGGTCACAATATTTTCAAGGCGCTCTTTCCAGTTTTTGTCAGAGTCATTATGCTGCGGTGTACCCGTTAGTACTTGTAAACTTTCACGTTTGTACGCCTCGATACGAAGGGCTTTCAATAGTCCCGATATAGCGATAAGCAACACAATAGCAAATGGCAGTGCGGCGGCAATCGTCATAGTTTGCAGCGCGCCAAGCCCACCAGCGTAAAGCAGCACTGAACTCACCACACCAACGCCAACAGCCCAGTATACTCGTTGCCACAACGGCGTATTGTTTTCACCGTGTGAACACAGCATATCGACAACCATGGCACCCGAATCACATGAGGTTACAAAGAACACAATGACCATCAATACTGCTATAAGGCTTAGTACTGAAGCGAAAGGGAACTGCTCTAAAAATACAAACAGTGCCACTGAAGTATCTTCATTTACCATTTGTGCAAGTACGTCTTTACCTTGCACTAACACCTGATCAATAGCGGCGTTGCCGAATACGGTCATCCAAAATAGTGTAAATGCTGATGGAATAAGCAGTACGCCCATCACAAATTCGCGGATGGTTCTACCGTATGAGATACGCGCGATAAACAGGCCAACAAACGGCGCCCATGCTAACCACCAACCCCAGTAGAAGATGGTCCAGCCACCAATCCAATCTGTTTTTTCATAGGCGAACAGGTTAAATGTGTTGCGCACTAAATCAGACAGATAAGCCCCTGTGTTTTGCATGAACGCTTGTAGTAAAAATACGGTTGGGCCTAAAACAAGAACAATTAAAAGTAACAGTAAGGCTAAAACCATATTGGTTTCTGAAAGACGGCGTATGCCTTTTTCCAAGCCAGTAGTTACAGAAATAACGGCTAAACCAACAACGCCTGCCATTATAGCTATTTGAACACCAGTATTTGACGGTAGACCAAATAAATAGTTAAACCCCGCATTTACTTGCGAAGCACCAAAGCCTAGCGACGTCGATACACCAAAAACCGTTGATGTAACCGCGAATATATCAACCACGTGCCCAGGCCAGCCGTAAATCCGATCACCAATTAAAGGATATAAAGCAGAACGCAGTGTAAGAGGTAAGTTTTGACGGTACGCAAAATAGCCCAAAATCAGCGCCACTACCGCATAAATTGCCCAAGCATGAACACCCCAATGGAAAAATGTGGTTTTCATTGCTTCGCGAACGGCGTCAATACTCTCAGCTTGCGCAGTTGGGGGCGCTAAAAAGTGCATTAAGGGCTCGGCAACGCCAAAGAACATAAGCCCAATTCCCATTCCTGCTGCAAACAACATACTAAGCCAGGTCCCAAAGCTAAATTCGGGGCTTGCGTGATCTGGGCCTAACTTAATTTCGCCGTAGCGTGACATGCCGAGGAAAACAACAAACACCACAATTACTGCGACAGTAAATACATAAAACCAACTACCGTTGGTCACAATTGCGCTCTGAAGCTTTTGGAAAAGCGCGTCTGCTGTTTCAGGAGTACCAGCAGCGAAGATAAGTAAACATAGGATTAAAGCTGACGATGTAATAAACACCGGCTTGTTGAGTGGAGATTTATTTTCGTTCTCAATCACGCAGTAAATTCCTTTCACCTTTTATAAATTTCGGTTTATACGCAGAAATATACCGCATGGAGCATTTTTTATAAACATCAGATGAAATTATTTGATTTGTATGTATTTGGTCGGTGAGTCAAAGTGCAGTCTTTTTTTTGCAGTTGTTTTTACGATATAAATTAGACTTTCTGCTAGGTTTTAGGTGTTTTTGGTTAATTATTAATCGTTAGAGTAGAAATAATTAATAGATTGTGTATCGTAATATATGATCTTTTTGATATGTGTTTTAAGTAAACACTGTCCGAAGAATAAAAAACAATTGAAGGAAACACACACAAATGCGAAAAACTCAGCTTAGCTGTGCAATCATCGCTGCACTGGCATCCACCTCTCTGGCTGCGCAAGAAACTAAAGCGCCTGCTAAACTTGAAACCATTGAAGTTACCGCCACCAAACGAAGTGAATCTATTCAAGACGTTCCGGTTGCAGTCACTGCGTTAAACGGTAAAGCGTTGGAAAATCTCGGTATAGATAACTTCCAAGACTACGTTGAATTCCTCCCAAATGTGGTTTTCCAGGGTACAGGACCAGGGCAAAACGAGATTTACATTCGCGGCGCTGCCACCACACAATCAAACATCATGCTTTCATCTGTGCAGGCTCTACAGCCTTCAGTCGCGTTTTATCTTGATGAAATGCCTGTCTCAATGGCAGGGCGTAATTTAGACGTTTACGCAACAGATGTTCAGCGTGTTGAAGTGTTACCGGGGCCACAAGGCACGCTTTTCGGCGCGAGTTCTCAAGCTGGTACTATTCGCCTTATCACCAATAAACCTGATCACACTAGCTTTGCCGCGGGTTTCGATACCAACATCAGTTTCACCAAAGATGGTGAAATGAGTAATGCCGTTGAAGCGTACTTTAACATGCCTCTTACCGACGACTTAGCGGTTCGTGTAGCGGCATACAACGACAAGCAGGGCGGATGGATTGATAACGTCCGAAATGTGCCAGGCGAAGGCGGTTATATTGGCAGTGCCGTGGTTATCGACCGTATCTCTGCAAACTTCGGTAAGTTGGCAGAGCCAGAAGAAATGGATAGGAATCGCTTAATCAGCCCTGGGATAAACTCGAATTCTGAAGCGAGAGTGGTGTCACCGCAAAATGACGCATTGGTAGAAGAAGATTTCAATGATGCAACGTATAGCGGCGCACGATTTGGTTTGTCTTATCACTTTAACGACAATTGGGATGTGCTGGTTCAGCATACACAACAAACCTTAGACACCGAGGGAGTGTTTGCCTACGACCCAACGCTAGAGGGAGAAAGCTCTGCAATACGTTTCCAGCCCGAAGAGAATAAAGATGAATTTGGCTTAACAACGTGGACGTTGGAAGGCCGTCTGGAAAAGTTAGATGTTGTTTATACCGGTGGCTATTTAGATAGAGAGATCGATACACTGGCAGACTATACCGGTTACACAAACGGAGGGTTGTTTTCTTCTTACTATGTGTGTGACTATTCAAACCCGGTTGCGGAAGACCAGCGCTGTTTAGACCCCACCAAGTATTATCGTGAAGACACAACAAGCACGCGTACCACGCACGAGCTTCGCTTCAATACAACGATGGATACGCCTTGGCGAGTCACAGCAGGCTTGTTTTATGATGATCAAGAAGTCGCTACCGTTGGTCAGTTTAACATTGCAAATACGGAACTAGAAATATTCAACAATTTGCAAAGAACACTTAAAGGCAATGAGGGGATAAACAGTGATGGCGGCCCATTCCCAGCAGAGGTAAGCTTCGTAAACGACATCACTCACACCATTGAGCAAATCGCGGTATTTGGTCAATTTGAATACGACATTACCGATGCCTTGACGGCAAGTATTGGTGCCCGTTGGTATCAAATTGACGATAAGTACGTGGGATCAACCACAACGGTAGACGTCACGCGACGCATCCGCGCATTCGGTACACAAGATCCTGATGAACTCGCCGCTGTAGGACTAGACCCTCAACTTGTCGAGGCCGCCATTGCAAGTGGGCAGTTGGAAGTAGACCTACTTGACGATAACGGCGTACTTACCGTTGACGACACTATTTATAAGTTTTCATTAGACTGGAAAGTAAATGAAGACGTGTTGCTATTTGCAAACTATTCGGAAGGCTTTAGACCACCGGTGACTAACCGTGTAGGTGGCGGACTGGCTGACAATCAAAGTGGAAAGTTCGAAAACTTCCGTATACCTGTTTACTCAACCACAGATACACTTGATAACTACGAACTTGGCTTAAAGGGAGACTTCTTTGATGGCTTAGTTCGAGTTAACGCCACGGCTTACTATTCTGAAATTAAAGAGCTGCAAACTTCTCGCTTTGACCCAACAAATATTTCGTTTTTAGTATTTACCGATAACGTGGGCGACGCAGAAATTAAAGGGCTTGACGCGGATATGACGTGGCTCGCTAGCGACGACCTTGTTATTAATGCTGCGTTTAGTTTGCTTGATACTGAGCTAACGCGAGTTAATTCGGAACTAGAGGGTATTGCTGCTGGTGTTGGCTCGGAACTACCTTATTCAGCTGAGTTTTCAGGAAACATTAACGCGCGATACTTCTTCGAATTAGAGGGTGACAAGCGCGGTTATATCAATGGCTCAGTGAGCTATACCGGCGACCGTTTAGCAGGCATGGTAATGGACGCTTATGTTATGGAAGACGCCACGTCACTTATCTATGGCACTGATTCTGGTCTTAAAATCCAACAAGAAGCTGATGTATTTGAAGGTGTAACCTATGCCGATGCAAATGGTGAAACCTTCCGCGGTGGTCGATACGTGCAGGAATCGTACGTACTGACTAATCTTGCTGTCGGTGTGACAAATGACGTGTGGAAAGCTGAGCTATATATCGACAACGTATTCGATGAAAGAGCGATTTTGAATATAGACACACAGCAATTTACACCGAAAGTAGTGACAAATAGACCGCGCACTATTGGGCTTCGTTTCTCTTACGATTATTATTAATGTAAGACTAATCGCTTATAAGCTTAGTAAAAAGTTGAAAGCGTGACTGTCTTTCATTTGATGGAAGCATATGAGGGTTAGTTGCGCTCCATTAAAAACGGCTAGCTCTTCGGGCTCGCCGTTTTTGTGTTTACGCTGTTACGAAATAGGCGTGTTTAATGACATTAGAAGAACAAAAAAAGTACAACAGCTAAAGCAGTGGCTTATGCAATCGCAGCATCAAGCTGTGATTTCAGGTTGTAATGAAATATTGTGTAGTGCGACCGATCAGAAAGGCTTAAGCCTAAATACGTTGAAAGAAGTATTTTATTTGAAAGCGGTTTCCTTTCGTTTAATGAATGACTTCGACAATGCAATAGTGACACTGAATGAGCTTTTATCCATATTTCCTGATTATGGACGGGCGTTTCAAGAGCTAGGATACTGTTATATTGGCTCTGATAGAAGAAAAGCAGCACACTGTTTTTATCAAGCAACGTGTTTCAACCCAGCGTTAATTGCCGCCTGGTTACAGCTTGAAAAAGTTTACAAAGAAGATGACCAATCACAGGCCCTTCGGCTTTGCCAGCAACAAATTGCATTCTTAAAGCACTTACCAAAGCCTTTATTAGGTGCAACAGACTTGATGTACGAGGGGCAGTTGCAAAAGGCCGAACAGGTTTGCAGACAGTTTTTATTAAAGAATGATCACCATCCAGAGGCTATGATGCTTTTGGCGGAAATTGGGATCCAGCTAAAAGTTTACAGTGACGCCGAGTTTTTATTAGAAAGTTGCGTAACGCTTTTCCCTGATAACGACAGAGCCGCCGCTGCCTATCAGAACTTGTTGGCAAAATTAGGAAAATTTCCAGAAGCAGTCACCGTCGCTGAAAAACGTCTAAAAGCTTTACCAGATAATTCCACTGTGAAAATAGGATTGGCTTATGCGCTCGTTGGTGTTGGCGATCTAACCAAGGCGATTGATATTTATCGTAAACTACTTGCGCACAACGATGACCGGCCCGCTGTGTGGGTTGCGTTGGGCCACGCGTTAAAGGCTAAAGGTGATACAAAAGATGCTGTGGATGCTTACAAGAAAGCTATTCAATTCGCCGAGGATTTTGGCGATGCATATTGGAGTTTAGCCAATACAAAAACGCATAAATTTAATGATGAGTACATAGCACAAATGGAAAGTGTGGTAAATGCTGATGCCACTAAGCTTGATGATGAGATTCACATTTGTTTCGCGTTAGGAAAAGCTTTCGAAGATCGCGGCAACGCTCATGAAGCTTTTCAATTTTACGCGCGTGGCAACACACTTAAGAAACGCACTCTTCAATATGACATTGCCAAAACCGAAAAAGCACTTAACGCGCAGCAGAAATCGTTTTCCTTAGAAAGTTTTAATAAAAAGCAGGGCTGCCAAGCATCAGACCCCATCTTCATTGTAGGCTTGCCTCGTGCGGGTTCAACCTTATTAGAGCAAATTCTGGCGTCTCATTCTAAAGTAGACGGAACTATGGAGCTGCATAACATTTTGGGTATAGCATCATCATTAAGCCATCAAAAGACGCCGTATCCTTTGAACGTAACAGCACTTGAAGATGAGACACTTGAGACATTGGGTAAGCAATACATTGATCAAACTCATGCTTATCGCCAAGGTGCACCGTTCTTCATTGATAAAATGCCTAACAATTTTATACATATTGGATTAATTAAAAAAATACTTCCCAACGCGAAGATCATTGATGCACGCAGAAACCCTATGGACTGTTGTTTTAGTGGGTTTAAACAGCTTTTTGGTGACGGACAGGAGTTCAGCTATTCACTGTCTGATATTGGGCGATACTACAATGCTTATGAAAAGTTGATGGCCTATTGGCACTCTGTGTTGCCAGGCGAAATTCTAACCGTGCAACACGAAGACGTGTTAGACGATTTGGAAGGCCAAGTAAAACGTATCTTAACGTTCTGTGGTTTAGAATTCGAAGAGGCGTGTTTGCGTTTTCACAAAACACAACGTGTCATTAAAACACCAAGCTCAGAACAAGTTCGCCAGCCAATTTATAAAACAGGAATGGGTCAGTGGAAGCCATTTGAGTCGAATCTAGCAGAACTCAAGGACGTGCTGAACATCACGTAGAATAACACGCAGTGACCGATCATTTTTTAAATGCTGATCACGGTTTTATAAATCGTGACCAGCGTAGCGTAACGTTTCTGACTGACAGTATAGGACTATGGTTAGCGTTAACCCGTTTATGGTTGATAAGGCAGCGAAGATTGATGAAGGATAATGCGAACTTTTCCGTCTTCACACTGTTTGAAAACAAAGCTCTTGTTTACAAAAATATGGCTGTCGTCTTCGCCGATAAAGTGTACGTTACACTGAACAATAGCTAGCTCACCGTTTAAGATAAAATCTTCCTTGCTATACCAAACCTTTACCCATGGCTTAAGCTTGAACCCATTGTCGTTGGGGTAGTCGCTATTGCCACCTACGAAGTATGAAAGCGCCCCTTCTTTTGTTGGGCGAAATGTTTGAGCACCAAACGTTAAGGTAGGCTTAAATAGCACCTTGCCATTATCATAATCGTAGTTTTCAGATAAAACCTTTGATGCGAAAGCTTTCACATCGCCACCTTCAGCGTGTACTTTTCCCACCGCAACAACATTGTCGCACCAAGTCTGAAGGGCTGTATGAACCATCTCTTTTGTAAACATAACGCTATCTCCTAATGTAAAAGTGATGTTATATTGTAACAGTTGGGTTTGATGATAACGCTATAACGATGAAATGTAATGCATTACCCGTGATAGTGAATCGCTATCAGTAGAGTGTTCGGTCTAAAAGATACGAAAAGTATGCAATGCACCTCACGGAATATCTACCTTGTTAATACTTACGACGCTTCAGTCCAGTCTCGGCTAAGATCTTTGCCGAAATTTCTTCAATAGAATATTTAGTGCTGTTCAAAAACGGAATTTTTTCCTTTCTATACAGGTTCTCAACTTCACGAAGCTCCATCCTACATTGTGGTAGCGATGCGTATTTACTGTTTGCGCGTCGCTCTGAACGTATCTGATGTAGTCTATCGGCTTCAATTGTTAGTCCGAAAAGTTTGTTTTTAAATCGTCTTAGGGCAGGAGGCAGTTTCAGCATGTCTCCCATGTCTTCTTCTGTAAAAGGGTAGTTCGCTGCTTTTATTCCGTATTGAAGGGCTAAGTAAAGACTTGTTGGCGTTTTACCCGAGCGTGAAACACCAGTAAGAATGATGTCTGCTTCATCATAATCTTTTAGATTAGAGCCATCGTCATTAGCCAATGCGTAGTTTACGGCCTCAATTCTAATATCGTAGGTGGTTTCGTGGATACTGTGTGTGCGATGTTTTTCTGGTTTTGAAGGAACACCCAATACTTTTTCCAGTGGCGCTACGAATTGATCGAGAAAATTATAGTTAATGCCCACAGATTTCGAGATTATTTTGCGAATATCTACATTCACAATTGTATAAAAAACGAGCGGTCTTTCTCCGGTGTCTTGAAAACTTTCAGAAATTTGCTGTAAAACTTTGTGAGCTTGTTCCTCAGTTTCAACGAAAGGAATGGTGTTGTGATTGAAAGAAACGGGAAACAGGGAAAGCAGGGCGTGGCCGAAGACCTCTGCAGTGATGGCTGTACCATCTGAAATATAAAAAGCTGTGCGCACAACATATCCTTAACATTGGTGTAATTTTATTACAAAAGTAATAAAGGGTTTACATTCTGAATTTCCCCATTCTAAGATGATTTCGTCGAAAAGCTACACGGTTCTTGCGAATGATGGCAAATATCAATAGGTTTGCTGTCAAACGTAATGGACAGCGTTAACAGTGGTTTTCACCACATATCGACTACAATTTGATGAGTTTCAGGTGACAAAAAGCACAAACCTGAAATTAACCTCATACCCTACACATAAAAAAGCTGGAGGCTTGGGCTGTGCAAGAATACGTACTTTGGTATCAAGAACTGGGCATGCATGATGTGGGTCGCGTAGGCGGCAAAAATGCATCATTAGGCGAGATGATTTCAAACCTGGCGAACGCCGGTGTGCAGGTGCCGGGAGGTTTTGCTACCACCGCCGAGGCATTTAATGAGTTTCTAGAGCAAAGTGGCCTAGAAGCGCGCATTCACGAAGTCTTAGACTCGTTAGACGTAGATGACGTAAACGCACTGACCGAAGCGGGTAAGAATATCCGCCAGTGGATCATCGACACACCTTTCCAAGGAAAGCTAGAAGAAGAAATCAAAACTGCGTTTGTCACATTACAGGGTGATGCAGGTGAAGAAGCGTCATTTGCAGTGCGTTCATCAGCCACGGCTGAAGATATGCCTGATGCGTCTTTCGCAGGTCAACAAGAGACTTTCCTTAACGTTAAAGGCTATGAAGCCGTGCTTGTGGCAATTAAGCACGTGTTCGCATCGCTATTTAACGACCGCGCTATTTCATATCGCGTTCACCAAGGATACGACCACAAAGGCGTGGCGCTATCTGCAGGCATTCAACGCATGGTGCGTAGTGATATCGCATCATCAGGCGTTATGTTTACTATCGATACAGAGTCTGGCTTTGAAGACGTTGTATTTATTACCAGCTCATTTGGTTTAGGTGAAATGGTGGTGCAGGGTGCTGTTAACCCTGATGAGTTCTATGTTCACAAACCAACACTTGATAAAGGCCTGCCTGCTATCGTTCGTCGTAACCTTGGTAGTAAGCTTACTAAAATGGTGTACTCAGATGATGAATCACACGGTAAGCAAGTGTCTATTGTCGATATTGATGCAGCTGACAGCAAAACCTTCTCGTTGACTGATGACGAAGTAATGGAGCTTGCTAAACAGGCGCAGATCATTGAAAACCACTACAAGCGTCCTATGGACATCGAGTGGGCAAAAGATGGCGCAGACGGCAAACTTTACATTGTTCAGGCTCGCCCTGAAACAGTACGCAGCCGTGAAGACTCACAGAGCATCGAGCGATTCCAGTTGAAAGGTCAAAGCAACATTGTTTGTGAAGGCCGTGCAATTGGTCACAAAATCGGTGCTGGTGTAGCGAAAGTGCTTGATTCAATTGAAGAGATGGACAAAATCCAGGCGGGTGATGTTCTGGTAACTGACATGACAGACCCTGACTGGGAACCTATCATGAAGAAGGCTTCTGCTATTGTTACCAACCGTGGTGGCCGTACGTGTCACGCGGCAATCATCGCGCGTGAGTTAGGTATTCCAGCGGTTGTGGGTTGTGGTAACGCGACTGACAGTATCAAGAACGGCGACAAAATTACTGTATCTTGTGCTGAAGGTGACACTGGTTTTATCTACGGTGACGAACTGGAGTTCGACGTAGTGACCTCACGCATTGACGCAATGCCTGACCTACCGCTGAAAGTCATGATGAACGTGGGTAACCCCGACCGCGCATTTGATTTTGCTCGCTTGCCAAACGTAGGTGTTGGTCTTGCGCGTCTTGAGTTTATTATCAACCGCATGATTGGTGTGCACCCTAAAGCACTACTTAATTTCGACAGCCAGCCTGAAGAGTTGAAAGAAGAAATTAGCGATATGATTGCAGGCTACGAGTCGCCTACGGAATACTACATCGAGAAATTGGTGGAAGGTATTTCAACCATTGGCGCTGCATTCTCGCCAGAGAAAGTTATTGTTCGTATGTCAGATTTCAAATCGAACGAATACTTCAACTTAGTGGGCGGTTATCAATACGAGCCAGACGAAGAAAACCCAATGTTGGGTTTCCGTGGTGCAAGCCGCTACATCTCTGAAGATTTCCGCGATTGTTTTGCCCTTGAATGTGAAGCCATTAAGCGCGTTCGCAACAAAATGGGCTTGACCAATGTTGAGATCATGATCCCGTTTGTTCGTACATTAGAAGAAGGTCGTCAAGTTATCGAGCTTCTTGAAGAGCAGGGACTTAAGAAAGGTGAAAATGGCCTTCGCGTTATCATGATGTGTGAACTGCCATCGAACGCTTTGCTTGCTGATAAATTCCTAGACATTTTCGACGGTTTCTCTATTGGGTCTAACGACTTAACGCAGTTAACCCTAGGTCTAGATCGCGACAGTGGTCTTATCGCGCACTTGTTTGATGAACGTGATGAAGCGGTGAAAGCACTGTTGTCAATGGCAATTCAGGCAGCGAAGAAGCGTGGAAAATACGTAGGCATTTGTGGTCAAGGTCCATCAGATCACGAAGACTTCGCCGCGTGGCTGGTACAAGAAGGGATTGATTCGGTATCACTTAACCCTGATACCGTGGTTGAAACCTGGCTTTACCTGGCTGAAAAGCACGGCTAATTACGTAGCTCGGATGTGAAGGCGAGATAGGGTCAGAACTATCTAGTTTTTCATCTAACGCCGTGTTATTTCACGACGTTATCGCTTTGATATTATTGAAAAAGAGACCATAAGGTCTCTTTTTTTGTTAGGCAACTTAAAGTGATGGCCACTCATCTAGAAGCAAATCTTTGCTCAAGTTTCATTCCTTAAAAAAACTGTGGTTATTTAGCAAAACTATGCATTTTTGCGTGTTGATAACATGACTTTGTGTAATTAAAAATGTAATATTACAAAGTGACTTTCACTTTGAATCTTTGATTAATAATTAACTTGGTTGAATTCTCATGGCACATAATGACAGCGCAGTTTCAGTAAATACTTCCGAAGAAAACGTTATGCAATCACGCTCTGTGGTAGAGCAGTTGGCGGAAGCGCAAAAAGAAATTAACGAGCTTAAAATGCAGTTAATGTGGATGGAACGCAACTACGAGTAAGAATGACCTATTAGAATAAGGCGGGATTTAACCGTCCAAAACTGAAAGTGTTTTCCTTTTAATTGTAATGTTACAGGTTGATTTACAGTTTGAATAAAAGGAGGTCATGTTGGCCTCCTTTTATGTCTCTAATGGTTGTTTGCTGCTCTTAAGCAATGGCTTAGTTAGTTGGAAATGGCGAATAAGCTAATGGCTAGGTTTTTTCGCCTTTTTGATGTGCAAAAAAGCTCAAGACCTTCTCATATTACTTGGTTAAATTATGTCCGGTTGGATTAGTGTGCTATTGTAAATAACGTTTGGCTAGCAGTATGCATGAGGCAGGGAGGGAAACTACGATGGCTTATAAATTTAAGTTTTTTGCACAACCTGTGATCAGTAACATCAGAACGTTCTGTGAAGCTGCGCTGGTTGAATTCACTATTGGTCTGATATGTGCAGTTTTCGCCTATGCAAGTTATGGTGTATTTATTCACCTTTTTGTTGCTTGCGTTGTTATCTCGATAGCGTGTTTTTGCCTAAGTATCTATAACTTATATAGTCTTTTCTATTATTCATAAAGCAATTCGCTTTTTCGCTACTATTGAGACACACCCGAATACAGCATACATCCATAAAAAAGGGTTAACACTGTGTGTTAACCCTATTTGATATGATTGCCTGTCTTAAATAGCGTTAGTATTTATTCATCAAACCAGCGATTAAGCCGAATCTATAGAATGCTTACGCTTTAAGCTGGTTACCAATAGGTAGCTGGCGAATACGCTTACCGCATGCAGCAAAAATGGCATTGCAGAGCGCTGGCGCATACACGGGGGTTGCAGGTTCACCTACACCTGCTGGCGGCGCATCGCTTTCAATTACTTCAACTTCTACCTCTAGTGGTGAATCGCTCATGCGCGGTACACGGTAGTTGTGGAAGTTACTCTGCTGTACACGCCCTTTATCAAACGTTATACCGTCACTGATTGCTGTTGTTATACCGTAAACCGAGCCGCCTTGGGTTTGGTTTTTAACCGTATCGGTGTTAACTACAGTACCTGCATCAATAGCTACCCATGATTTAATCACGCTAAGATCGCCAGCGTCAGACACCTCAACTTCAACCACAGTAGCAACGTAAGTTAAAAAGCTACGGTGCGCAGCAATACCCAGTCCGCGGCCTTTAGGCATGTTGCGGCCCCAGCCTGCCATGTCAGATACTTTCTCAATTACATTACGAAGACGGCCTGTATCCAAAGGATAAACCGACTTATCACCCCAATAGTTTTGATATTCGGCTTTTTGATCCGTCACATCAATAATTCTATCAGGACCAATTACTTCCAATAGGTAATCTTTAGCGTCTTTGCCTGCTTTGTGGGCTGCTTCATTAATAAACGACTGTACAGCAAACGCGTGGAAGATGTTCGATACTGAACGCATCCATCCAATACGGGCTTTGGCTGGCGCTTCACCGCGCTCTAACTTCATGTTGGGCGTAAGAATAGGGTTATCCGTAAAGCCCAAATCTAACTCAAAGCTAAAGGGGGCGTTCGCGCCCTCTTGGAACGTAGAGGCAATAGGTGAAAACGCGGTTCTGTGAAGATAAGCGTCAATTTTACCGTTTTCATCTAGTGCAGCTTCAACATGTTGAGCAGAAACTGCGTGATAGAAGCCGTGCTGAATATCATCTTCGCGTGTCCATTGAACGCGAATTGGCTTACCCGTTTTCATTGATAGGTATGCCGCTTCCGCTGAAAAGTCAGGCTTAGACTTACGCCCGAAAGCACCACCTAGCATGGTAACGTGAACATTGATTTTTTCTTTGTCCATGCCAACCATAGCGCCCACGGTTTCCATATCAGCCTGCGGATTTTGTGTTGCTGCCCATACGTCAACGCGATCTTTATAGTACATGGCAGTAGCACATGGTGGCTCCATTGGGGCTTGTGCTAAATGCGGCACGTAATAGTCAGCAACCAGTTTGTCGCTGGCTTTTTCTAAAACGCTCAACGCATCGCCTTTTTCTCTAACAAGCGCTTGAGGTGCATTTACTGTGTTAAGCAACTGCTCTTTAAAGTTCGCTGAGTTATAGTCGCCATTTGCGCCATCGTCCCAAGTGACGTCTAACGCTTTGCGGCCTTGCCATGCTGCCCATGTGTTGTTAGCTATAATGGCTAGCCCACCTTTTGGCTGGAACTGGGGCGCACCTTTGGGTGCTGGAATTTCAATTACATCAACAACGCCATTAACCGCTTTTGCTTTATCTGCATTGAAGCTTTTCACCTTACCGCCCACTACAGGAGGGCGTTCGATTATAGCAACAAGTGCTTTTGGCTCGCGCACGTCGGCGGCGAAGGTTGCTTTACCGGTAACGATATCTTGAAGGTCGATATGCGCCATACCGGTATTGATGTAACGCCATTCTTTCCTTTCTTTAAGCTTAAGCTTATCTGCTTCTGGCGGCGTAATGGTTAATGCATCGTCTATTAAGTCTTTATACGCAAGCGTTTTACCTGAAGTGTGTGTTACCACATGCTGCTCGGCAACACAGGTACTTGGCTCAACACCCCAACGTTTAGCTGCTGCATGTTGCATCATATAACGCACGCTTGCGCCCATTTCTCGAAGACGCTGCATATTGAAGCGGATACTACGCGATCCATCGGTGTTTTGGTCACCGTATTTGGGGTCGCCTTTGCCTTGAATAACAATGACTTTGTCCCACGCAGCTTCCATCTCGTCAGCTACAATTTGCGCAATGGCGGTTCGGATCTGTTGACCCATTTCGCTGCGGTGACACGTTACTTCAATCATGCCGTCAGGGCGAAGTGCAATAAACAAGTTTGCGCGCTTTGCGTTTTCCGCCGGCTTTGCTAATACGCCAGCCATGGCGCGAGGTGCACCACCCATAAAATAGGTACCAAGAACCAGTGCGCCTGCCGCTGCTGTCGATTTTAAGAAACTGCGGCGATTCATATCAAAATAGGTATTCTCACTCATGCTTCTTCTCCCGCTTGGGCTGGGTCAAAGTAGCTCACGCCAGCGTTGCCGCTTATTGATTTCGACGCAGACTTAATGGCCTTGTGAATGCGAGGGTACGTTCCGCAACGACAGATGTTGCCCGACATATTCTGAACAATTTCTTCGTCACTTGGCGTTGGGTTGGTTGATAATAGACTGGCAGCTTGCATGATTTGCCCACATTGGCAGAAACCACATTGTGGTACTTTGTGTTCTACCCACGCTTTTTGGACAGGGTGATCGCCATTTTCGCTTAGCCCTTCAATAGTGGTAATTTTTCTGCCTTGAACGGCTGACACAGGCAATACGCAAGAGCGTTGTGCCATGCCATCAATGTGAACAGTACAAGCGCCACATTGCGCCATACCACAGCCAAACTTAGGTCCTGTAAGATTTAATTCGTCACGAAGGTACCACAACACTGGTGTTGATGGGTCACCAGAAAATTCGTGTTTGTTACCATTAACGGTAAACGTGATCATGGTCTTGTCTCCATAGGTAAGCGAAAGATATGACTTGAACCAGATTGTTTAAACCTGGCCTACCCAAGCAGCGCAATGCGGGGTCAACGCATTGCACAAAATCATATCGATACGGTTACATTGCCTGATGATACGAACTATCTAAGATGCTGAGCATGCTCAGATAATTGCCACTATTATTATTGTTAAAGGCTTCGCAATTTATACTTTAGATTACGTTAACACGCATTGCATCATTACGCATTTACATAAGTTTAATTGCTAACACTTTGCGACAAAGTGGTGAGAGATGAAGAGGGAGGCGAAACGCACTGTGCGTTATGGCGTGCTTAACTTTCTAAAAGCACACCTGTTAGAACAAAAACAATTAACGCAGCTTTCGCATAAGAAGAAAACGATCAATTCTACGGGCACCATTCGTCATTGTTTTTTGGCTGTATTTGAGCCAGCTTCGCGCTTTTGGCCAGTCGTAACTTAAGAGCACTAAACCGCCTATCACTAACAAGATAGAGCCTGGAAGTAATGTTAGAACAATACCGCCGATAAACAAGATTGCTCCAAGGGTAAGTCTTACTATTCGCATGTATAAACACTCGACTTGGTGAAATTTTCATCTCACAGTTTCGCCCAAAGATGCACATTTGCCAATATGAAAAATGTAAATGTTTGTGCTTAAAGTGTGAATCAGTCGCTGTTGGTAAAATCCACAGATTGTTGGATAAGTAAGCGGTTAACACCTTCGGTGAATACATTGACATGATTGCAGTGGAAAGCAGGGGTGAAATAAAGTACAAAGATAGAAAAGACGTTCGCTACAAACTAGGGGGAAAGGTGGCCTAGAAGGTAAGTGATACGCGGATATTGTCTAGCGGTGCTAGATAAGAAACGATAATGATAATAATGAGAGCTAAAAGTGGCAGAACAACCAGAAAACCAACCAATCAGTGATGAAGAACGCGCAACGTGGGTACGAGAACAGTTTCAAAAGGCAAACAAATTTTTAGCGGAAAATGGCGTGTTGTTTGATTCTGTTATTACTGAAGAAAGTCGTTATTTAATGCCGTACCTTGCAGTATGGAAAATTAAAGCGATGGACAGCAAACGCTATTGGGTAATTAGTGGTGATTTGCCGTCAGACTATACATCGGTAGACAACGCGAAAGATGCAAAAGAGGCACTTCGCCACTTTGCTATGCATTGGCAGTTAAAGGCTGAAAACCTGATCAATGCAAAAGATGCAGATAAAACGCAAAAAGAATTTGGCGCATTGCTTATCAATCGTGCTGAGAACTTATTTGCTATGCAAAATACGCCAGATCTTTGGGTTTAAAGCTTTAAGTCAGCAACCTAATGAAGTTGAGTCACGTCCGGAAGAGGAAATCGCTCTGCCGGGCATTTTAGACGTTGTCTTGGAACGCCTGCGTCCATAAATACTTGCCCGTCGGGAATAAAACCAATGGATTGGTGATAGGACACGCTTTCTAAATTGCAGACTACTTTGATAATGGGGACGTTGTTTTGCTTTGCCGTGTTAATCAGCGCTTCAAACAAAGCGCGATAAACAGGCAATGTTCTGTGGCAGCGCTTAACAGCAATTCGGCCTAGTTCGCCTCGTTTGGTTAAGCGCCCAGTGGCAATGGGTTCGTTTTCATCATTGACGATAAGCACATGGCACGCTGAGCTGTCGTGTTCGTCGAACTCGCTTGCCTCGGGGACGCGCCACTCTAAAACAAATACATGTTCCCTTAGTGCTTTCAGTCGATGTTTATCCTTTTCCCAATCGACGTTTTGTATCGTAAACGCCATACTTACTTGTTAACCTTCGAACCATTCCCAGTAACCATTATTGATAAGTGTAGTTAAGGTTTCTAAAAATGTAAAAGAAGGCGCGTCTTGGCAACACGTTGCGTTCAAAACGCCTCCTGATGCCAGCACTTCAAACCATTCTTGGTCACTTTTACCAAATTCGAACTGACTGCCATTTACAAAGAGTGCGCGAGGAAGACCACGCTTACCGTCACATAGTAATGCACGCACACCCGGTGCAGGAACAAAGCTAATGCCTGCGGCAAACTCATTTGAAATTTGCTCTAGCGATACTTCGTCTTCTAGCGGATATTCAGGAATGCCTTGTTCACTCATGACTTCTAGAAGTGCCAAAGTAAAGTCTTCACCGTTTATCGCATCTATGAGCTGCTGCTTAAGAATGGCAACATCGCTTGGATTTACCCAAGCACGATTGCTTTGCATAGAGCGGCTTGCATCGGTAAAGCGATAATTATGTGCGCCTTTATCCAACATCATCGCCAGGCTTTCCGCCAGTTGCAGATTGTCCGGAGCACGATAACCCACAGAGTAGGTCAGGCTATCTTCAATTGTCGCTCCATCATGAGGCCAGCCCGGTGGTACGTACACCACATCGCCAGGCTCAACCACAACATCTATAACAGGGTCGAAGCCTTCAATTTGTCTTAATTTTGGATGTGGAAAAACTTCTTTATAGTCCGCCGGCTTGCCCACACGCCAGCGTCTTCGGCCCTTACCTTGAACTAAAAATACATCATATTGGTCGATGTGAGCACCAACGCCTGCACCATTGGTGGCGAAGCTCACCATCAGGTCGTCCAATCGCCAATTAGGGATAAAAGAAAAGGGATCTAGTAGAGGGGTTACGTCGGGCACATATTTATCTACGCCTTGAACTAGTAATGTCCATTTGCCCTGACATGCTTTGTCAAAATCGGTAATTGGCCCTTGTTCAACATGCCAGCTGCCTTTCACGTTGCTAATAATACGTGCATCCACTTCCGATTCTTGTGCTAGACCGGCAAGATCGTTCTCATCGATAGGATCTACAAAGTTGTCAAAGAAGTGTTTGATGACTACCGGCTTTTGCTGCCAGTAGTTTTTTAGAAAGGTTTCTGCATTAAAGCCGTTTCCAGATTGTGCATCAATAATGTACGAATTGTCGTTAGTGGGCATAGTGTCTCTTATAGTAAGCCAATTAAATGGGTTTAATCTGTTGATTTAAGTATTGTGCGTGGCGTTACAAATATGCGGTAAGCGTTAGCACTTTGTCAAAAGCGAGGTCGAAGCTTATGGGCGGCATTATCGATTATTGAAACGTTTATTGCTACCTTGCATTTGCTTCACCTGATCCAGTAGGGAGAGCCGAATTCATAACGGTTCGCATAGGTAATTACCCACTCAGCGAAACTTAACATGTTCGTACTCGCGGCGAGTTACTGCAGGTGTAATTCATCTAACTTAGAAATCACGTGCTTTTTAGCTCAATGTTTACATGGCATGGGTGATTATCAGATGCGCTAGACAGGAGTTAGCAAACGTATGCGCTCATTAGCACTGTTTTCGTGTGCAGCTGTTTTGGTAGGAATGTGGTTTCTTTGCAATTTTCGCCACACATTTTTGACTCACTGAGTTTCCGCTTGTCGTGTTCACGCGTTGAAAGCTTAGTGTTAGCGTTTATATTTGAACCACAAGTGAAGTACGTATTAAAGGAAAAAGGGTTATTCGCACTCGCGCTAGAGCGATGAATAATCTGTCGTTTAACCAGGCTGTAAGACTTCTCACAAATAGCAATTGTATTGGGTGCTGTGTATTGCTCTAACATTGCAGCCCTATTTACCGTAGTTCCCCAAATATCAAAGCCTGCAAGCGGGCGAGCAGATTGGCCGGCAAGTAAAGAGCCTGTCGCAATGCCAACTCGCAGTTGGCTTGAAGATGAAGCTAAAAGGTCGTTGCTATTTACAAGCTCGCGAGCGCGAAATGCGAATTCGATGGCGTTCACCAGAGCGTTCAAAAGCGAGTGTGTTGTACTACTGTGTTCGCCGCTAAAACTAACCGCAATATATTGATCGCCGTTTGTTTTTAATGGCGAAAGGTGTAAATCAGCGGCAAGCACATCGAATTCAGAAAACAGGCTATCTACAAGTCTGGCGCATGTAATGTCGCCATATTTAACTGAGAGTTGTTGGAAGCCTGATAGGTCACAAAAAATGACGACGGCATTTTTTATACAGCTTTTTAAACTCGCGGCACTACTTTTGGTTTCCAGCGTTGGACTTAACACCTTCGAAACCGTGGGGGAAAGTACAACACAGTGTTTTTCCTGCAATGAGAAGGGAGTGTGGTTCGTGTTGCGTAAATCCATTTGCTTGCTCCCACGCGTAGGTGAAAATTCAATGTAGAGAAATTTAGGAATAAAAAAACGCGGTACTAATGACCGCGTTTTTCAGTGTAGTGGAAAGCGTAAGGGCTTATAACTGATCTACAAGCCTGATTGCATCACCAATGTATGTAGCAGGCGTTAATGCCTTGAGCTCTGCTTTGGCCGCTTCTGGCATATCTAGGTTATCAATAAACTCAGCAATGACCTCAGCGTTTACTTTCTTACCACGGGTCAGCTCTTTTAGCTTCTCGTATGGCTTTTCAATACCGTAACGACGCATAACAGTCTGAATAGGCTCTGCAAGCAGTTCCCAATTGTTGTTTAGCTCGTTAAGTAAGCTTTGCTCATTAACTTCTAACTTGCTAATACCTTTCAAAGTAGCCTGATACGCAATAACCGCATAACCTACACCGACGCCAAGGTTACGTAGTACGGTTGAGTCAGTAAGGTCACGTTGCCAGCGAGAGATAGGAAGCTTAGCTGCTAAATGGTCAAAAATAGCGTTCGCCAGACCTAAGTTACCTTCTGAATTTTCGAAATCGATAGGGTTAACTTTGTGTGGCATGGTAGAAGAGCCGATTTCGCCAGCTACCGTTTTTTGCTTGAAGTGACCCAGTGCAATGTAACCCCAAACGTCACGGTCGAAATCGATAAGAATGGTGTTAAAGCGCGCAATGGCATCAAACATTTCTGCAATATAGTCATGCGGCTCTATTTGCGTAGTGAACGGGTTCCAGGTTAGACCTAGTGAGGTAACAAACTTCTCTGAAACTTCGTGCCAATCTACATCTTTATACGCTGACAAGTGTGCATTGTAGTTGCCCACTGCACCGTTAATCTTACCAAGTAACTCAACACCTGCGATTTGGCTACGCTGACGCTTTAGGCGAATAGCCACGTTTGCCATTTCTTTACCCATGGTGGTAGGTGAAGCAGGCTGACCGTGAGTACGTGCCATCATAGGTACGTTCTGGTAGCGCTTAGCAAGCTCTACTAGCGCTTCAATTAATTTGTCACAGTAAGGAAGAATAACGGTCTCGCGGGCTTCGCGAAGCATTAAGCCATGTGAAAGGTTGTTGATGTCTTCAGACGTACACGCAAAGTGGATAAACTCATTTACTGCTGAAAGCTCACTATTGTCGGCAACCTTCTCTTTAAGAAAGTATTCAACTGCTTTCACATCGTGGTTTGTTGTGCGCTCGATTTCTTTGATGCGCATGGCATCTTCAACACTAAATTCAGCTACTATTTTGTCTAGTAGTGCATTTGACGTGTCTGTAAAAGCAGGAACTTCTTCAATTTGTGGGTTAGTAGACAGCATTTGTAACCAACGTACTTCTACTTCTACACGGTATTTTAATAAGCCGTACTCACTGAAAATACTGCGTAATTCTACGCTTTTGCCAGCATATCGACCATCGACAGGGGAAATTGCAGTTAACTGACTCAGTTCCACCTTAAGCTCCTCACTAGTTTATTAATCGTAGTGCTTTAACAGCACTGTTAAGAATGTGTTTGCGTTTAAATAAAATGTTTCTTCGTTTTCCACCCATCTGACGCCACATTACTGCAGCCCTAACACCTGCAAGCAAAAGCGCACGCACTTTATGCTGAGTAGCAGGTTGGCTTAAATAATCTGGGTTACCAGCTACCTGAATACGCGGTGCTAGCGGACTGATGATATCGCTGTAAATGCTCGCTAAAGAGGAGACTATTTGTGGGTTTTGGAAATCGATGTGAGCAAGCTGGCGCTGAACATGGGAAATACGTTCGCCCAGTTCCTGCATTGCTTTAGGCTTTCTCGCTAGCTTTCTTTCAAGGCCTAGAATACTAGCAATATAGCGGGTTAATTCCGTGTCTTTTGTTGCTTGTTTGTCAGATAGCTGTGCTGCGAGTGTGGTGTAACCGGTTTTTAAGTTAGCGAGCTGGCCGAAAACCTGTTGAGGTGTTTCTGGGTCAGTAACCAGTATGCTCGATAAGCTGGCCTCTATAGCCTCGTTATCGGCAGAACCTCGTCTGGCAAGCTGCTGAACCAGCGCAGCAGCTTGACATACACCAGCAAGAGCTAGGTTATTTTCTATGTCGGTATCTAACATCAGCGAATATAACTCTCAATAATACCGCCGCCAAGGCAAACTTCGTCACTATAGAACACCGCTGACTGCCCCGGCGTTACCGCCTTCTGCGGCTCATCAAACATCACTTCAATGGTGTCGTCTTGAGTTGGCGATATTGTACATGGGATATCGGCCTGACGATAACGGGTTTTAACTACCGCGCGCACAGGCTCTGTAATCGTTTTTCTATCCACCCAGTGTAGCTGCTTTGCTACCAAGCCTTTCGAGTATAGGCGAGGGTGGTCGGCACCTTGGCCCACAATAAGCACGTTGCGAGCAACATCTTTATCTACCACATACCAAGGGTCGTCACCGTATTTGGCTAATCCACCAATGTGTAAGCCTTTACGTTGACCTAGCGTGTGATACATCAAGCCTTCGTGTTGGCCAATTTCTTCACCTTCTGCGGTTTCAATAACGCCAGGCTGAGCTGGAAGGTAACGAGCAAGGAAGTCTTTGAATTTGCGTTCACCAATAAAGCAAATCCCGGTAGAGTCTTTCTTATCATGAGTGATAAGACCTTGCTCCTCGGCAATTTTGCGAACTAATGGCTTTTCGATGTCGCCCACAGGAAAAAGCGTTTTAGCAACGTGCTCTTCGCCTAATGTGTAAAGAAAGTAGCTCTGGTCTTTGTTGTTATCAAGACCGCGTAGCATTTGCCATTTACCGTCAACTTCTCGGCGACGAACATAGTGACCAGTAGCAATGTAGTCAGCGCCAAGGTCTTCTGCTGCAAATTCAAGAAACGCTTTAAACTTAATTTCTTTGTTGCACATAATATCTGGGTTTGGCGTACGGCCCGCTTTGTATTCCTCTAAGAAATACTCAAACACGTTATCCCAGTATTCTGCTGCAAAGTTAATGGTGTGCAGTTCAATGCCTAGTTTGTCAGCAACCGCTTGTGCATCTTTTAAATCTTCCGCTGCGGCACAGTATTCATCGTTGTCGTCTTCTTCCCAGTTTTTCATGAAAAGACCTTCAACCTGATAACCCTGTTGTTGGAGTAGGTAGGCTGAAACAGACGAATCGACACCGCCGGACATTCCGACGATCACTTTTTTGCTGGCGTTAGATTCAATATCACTCACTATGGATTGCACACTCATTTGATTAATAAAAAAGAAACCGTATTTGTTAAATCAGTCACCAATTAACATGTTGATAAATATGCTAAGGCGCTTACTCACTCAGTGGGCCATACCACTAATCAGCCACTTACAAATCGGCCCGTTTTCGAGGTCGCGGATTTTATCAGATTCCGATAGCTAATTCACATTTAATCCTTATCTGATTAAGTAATTAAATATGTGCCAAGCGGCCGTTGGCCTTTGCTGTAAAAAATTGTCTATATGCAAAGATGAACAGCAACCTTTAACAGCGCTAAAAATCCGTAACGTTTCGGTGCCTCTTTTAGTGTGGCCAAGGAAGGTGATTTCAAGTATTAGAAATTGAATTGCCTTTAAAAGTGAACGTAGCTGCCATTATCAATACCATCAATGGTCCAATTACCCACGCGATATCTGATGAGCCGAAGGGTGGGGTAGCCGACGTGCGCCGTCATACGTCGCACTTGTCTGTTTCTGCCTTCTGTAATGGTAATTTCTACCCAGCTAGTGGGGATCGACTGTCTAAAGCGTACGGGCGGATTCCGCGGCCACACGCTAGGTGCTTCCATGGCCTTTACTTTAGCGGGGCGAGTCATTCCATCTTTTAATTCCACGCCGTCACGCAGCGCCTGCATTGCTTTTTCGTCCATAATACCTTCAACTTGCACCCAATAGGTTTTGCTGGTTTTAGCTTTTGGGTTAGCAAGTTTATGCTGAAGCTTTCCGTCATTGGTGAGTACGAGAAGACCTTCCGAATCTCTGTCGAGTCGTCCTGCGGCATACACACCGGGAACATCAATATAGTCCTTTAGTGTTTCTCTACCGTCTGCATCAGTAAATTGAGAAAGAACTTGAAAGGGCTTATTAAAAAGCACCACTTTAGCGTTTGAAGACATATTACTTCCGCTTGTTTAAATTCAAAATTTCGGGGGGGATTTTACGACAAATGACGATGCTTCGCATGGGAAAATCAACCGCAAATAGTGGTTTGCTCAATGAAGTTTGTCGATAAATTCGGTGATCTTATGAGTTAAGACAATGGTATGACTTGTAACTCAAACTTTCGACCCTATACTAATGGTCGCTCCCATTTTTATAAGAGAGCGCATCTGCATAATTATTAGACAGTTTTAGCAGTGATAAGCGGGCTTGCTTATACATCGTATCTCGAAATTGCGTACGACTAGGTAGTCGAGTGCAAAGCCATGAGATGCATATTGCTAACATAGGGAATTGAATAATATGTAGGGAAGAAAACAGCAAGTGACCTAGTGCTTAATAAAAGCAAAAGGTGGAAAACATCAAATACGTTTCGCAATGACTGTGGGCGTGACATGAACATGTTGCGGGTTGTTGCGACCTAATGGACTAAAGACGACAGTACCCTGTCGAGAAAATTGAGGTATATAATGACCAAGTCTAAGATCATCTACACGAAGACTGATGAAGCGCCAATGCTGGCGACTTACTCACTTCTTCCAATCATCCAGAAGTTTGCTGCGGCTGCAGATATCGACGTTGAGCTAAGCGATATTTCACTTGCTGCACGTGTTTTGGCAAATTTCCCAGAGTATCTTTCTGAAGAGCAAAGAGTGCCAGACGCATTAGCAGAACTGGGTGAGATGACCCAAGACCCGAATGCTAACATCATCAAGCTTCCAAACATCAGTGCCTCAATTCCACAGCTTCGTGCAACTATCAAAGAATTAAACGCTAAAGGCTTCAACGTACCTGCGTTCCCTGATTCACCGAAAACAGCTGAAGACGAAGAAATTCGTGAGCGTTACGGTAAAGTACTAGGCAGTGCGGTAAACCCTGTTCTACGTGAAGGTAACTCGGACCGTCGTGCACCGACAGCGGTGAAGAACTATGCCCGTAAGCACCCGCATTCAATGGGTGAGTGGTCTCAAGCTTCTCGTTCGCACGTAGCGCACATGCGCGGTGGTGATTTCTACTCTGGTGAGAAATCAGTGACAGTTGAGAAAGACGGTCACGTTAGCATCGAATTTACGGGTAAAGATGGCAGCAAGAAAACCCTTAAACCGCGTGTAGATTTGCTAGCTGGCGAAGTTATCGACGGCATGTTTATGAGCAAAAAAGCGCTGTGTGAATTCTTCGAAGAGCAAATTGAAGATGCGAAAAACACAGGCATTCTTTTCTCACTACACGTAAAAGCGACCATGATGAAGGTGTCTCACCCAATCGTATTCGGTCACTGTGTAAAAGTATTTTACAAAGATCTATTCAACAAATGGGGTGACCTGTTTGAAGAGCTAGGTGTTAACCCTAACAATGGTCTTGGTAGCGTTTACGACAAAATTGCAAGCCTACCTGAGAGCCAACGCTCTGAAATTCAAAAAGATATCAACGCATGTTATGCCGACCGTCCGCCAATTGCGATGGTTAACTCTGACAAAGGTATCTCGAACCTTCACGTACCTAGTGACGTAATTGTTGATGCCTCTATGCCCGCAATGATCCGTAACTCTGGTCAAATGTGGGGACCAGATGGAAAGGCGCACGACACTAAAGCAGTTATTCCAGAAAGTACTTATGCAACCATTTACCAAGAAGTTATCAACTTCTGTAAAACGCATGGTGCATTCGACCCTACAACGATGGGTACGGTTCCTAACGTTGGCTTAATGGCACAAAAAGCCGAAGAGTACGGTTCGCATGACAAAACGTTTGAGCTAGAAGCAGACGGTACTGTTTCAATTGTTGACCAAGACGGCAATGTTCTTATTTCTCACGATGTTGAAGAAGGTGATATCTGGCGTATGTGTCAGGTGAAAGACGCACCTATTCAAGATTGGGTTAAGCTAGCGGTAACGCGTTCACGTCAATCTGGTATGCCTGCGGTATTCTGGCTAGATGACGAACGTGCTCACGATGCGCAACTTATCAAGAAAGTTGAAAAGTACCTACAAGACCATGATACCAACGGTCTAGACATTCAAATTATGTCTCCTGTACGCGCTATTCGCTACAGCATGGAACGTGCAATTCGCGGTCTGGATACCATTTCAGTGACGGGTAACGTACTTCGTGATTACCTTACTGATTTGTTCCCAATCCTAGAGCTTGGTACCAGTGCTAAAATGCTATCAATTGTTCCGTTGATGGCTGGTGGTGGCCTTTATGAAACGGGCGCGGGCGGTAGTGCACCTAAGCACGTGCAACAGTTCGTTGAAGAAGGTCACTTGCGTTGGGACTCACTCGGTGAATTCCTGGCACTTGCTGTATCGCTAGAAGATGTTGCTATTAAGCACAGCAACACCAAAGCAAAAGTTATTGCTACTGCACTTGATAAAGCAACGGAAAAACTACTAAACAACGGTAAGTCTCCGCTTCGTAAAGCAGGTCAGTTGGACAACCGTGGTAGCCATGTTTACCTAGGTCTATACTGGGCTGAAGAAGTAGCGAACCAAACGGAAGACGCAGATCTAGCTGCGCAATTTAAGCCAGTGTATGAAGAGTTGTCTGCGAAAATTGACGACATCTTAGCTGAGATTGATGCAACGCAAGGTAGCGCGCAAGAAATTGGTGGTTACTACTACCCTGACGAAGACAAGCTTTTCGCAACCATGTCTCCAAGTAAGACATTAAAAGCTATCTTAGGCGCATAGTATTTTGTGTATATGCGTTAGGCTTATAGGTCTAGCGCATAGAATAGTACTCTCAAACCTGAGAAGCTATTTCAAAACAACGTTTAAAAGCCCTCTCTTCAAACGAGAGGGCTTTTTTTATGTAGAACCACTATACCTGCGCTAACACGCGACGATTACGAACATTTTAAACCTAGCTGAGTAGGCAATGGTCTACGCGGACTGGTATAAGAGCTAACAAGGGGTAGGGCGATATACCTTATGTTTTGGAAAGGAATGTATAAGCGGGAGATAAAAGGAACAGGAAAAAAGCTCGTTGATTGTCTGCTTTGGACTAGTACGCAACTTTAATACACAACGTTAAGATAACGTAATGCTTATTTTTGTGGGGAAAATTAAAACGCACTTATCCGCACAGGCGCTTTACTGCACCTACACATTTTGAATGGCAAGAAAAGCAAAAGCCCGACGTAAAAGGTCAGGCTTTAAAAATTCTTTTCTTAACGCTCTGGTTCTTCTTTGAAGCCAATGTTCTCAGCGTGAAGACCTTTAGGCCCTTGCTGAACTTCGAACGTTACTTCTTGACCCGCTTTTAGCGAACGGTAGCCTTCCATTTGAATCGTAGAGTAATGCGCGAAAATATCTTCGCCGCCGTCCTCAGGAACGATAAATCCAAAACCCTTTGCGTTGTTAAACCATTTAACTTTGCCAACCGCCATACTTCGACTTCCTCTTAATCCTTGAACTCACGAGTATATGCCCCCATTATAGATCCGGAGACACGGTGGAAAGAGTATTGATTGTAGCTGCTACGCAGTAAGTTATGTCGTAGCTAACGTGCAATACTCAAAACCACTATACAAAATGTAGATTTTTTAACCATATTATGTCAAGGGCAAATGTGAATAAATTTATCCAAAAGTTTGTACACATATGTGCCATTAAACCACTATTATTAAGTTATGAGTAAAGACAACGCTATTAGTATCGAAAAGGAAAAACAGAAAGACGCGCAGCGACAGAAGCCGCAGCCGCCTCCCATGTATAAAGTGTTGTTGAACAATGACGACTATACACCGATGGATTTTGTCATTGAGGTACTCATGCAGTTTTTCAATATGGACGCTGAGAAAGCCAACCAACTTATGCTGACCGTTCATTATCAAGGAAAAGCCGTGTGTGGCATTTTTACTGCTGAGATAGCAGAGACAAAAGTGATGCAGGTTAATCAGTACGCACGCAAACATCAGCACCCGTTGATGTGCACGATGGAGCAGGCATAAGGTTTTTTGTAGAGGGCGAGCAATATGTTAAATAAAGAATTAGAACAAACGTTAAATAACGCGTTTGTATTTGCCAGAGAGCATCGTCATGAGTTTATGACGGTTGAGCACTTGTTGTTGGCATTGCTTGATAACTCAGCTGCTCGCGATGCGCTCAAAGCATGTGGTGCCGATATTGAGGCAATTAAAAGCGAACTGTTAGCTTTTGTTAAAGATACTACGCCTCTCATTTTAGATGACCAGTTAAACGAACGCGAAACTCAGCCCACGCTCGGTTTCCAGCGCGTGCTGCAGCGTGCGGTATTCCACGTTCAGTCGTCTGGTAAGGACGAAGTTACTGGCGCCAACGTACTTGTTGCTATATTCAGCGAGCAAGAGTCTCAGGCCGTTTATATTCTCAAGAAGGCGGATGTAACGCGCTTGGATGTGGTGAACTTCATTAGCCATGGCGTAAGCAAAGCGGATGATGATGAGCCTGTAAACCCTGAAGCGGCGGAAGAGGCTGAAGCAGGCGAAGAAGGTGGCTCAGCATTAAGCAAATACGCAACTGATCTAAATCGTCATGCGAAAGACGGCAAAATAGACCCGTTGATTGGCCGCGATTCGGAAGTAGAGCGCACTATTCAAATTCTATGTCGTCGTCGCAAAAACAACCCGCTGCTTGTGGGTGAAGCGGGCGTAGGTAAAACGGCGATCGCAGAAGGTCTTGCATACAGAATCGTTAACGAAGACGTGCCTGATGTTATTGCTGAAAGTACCGTTTATTCACTGGATTTAGGTGGCCTTCTTGCTGGTACCAAATACCGTGGTGACTTTGAGAAGCGTTTGAAAGCAATTCTGAAAGAGCTTGGCAAAGACAAGAACGCCATTTTGTTTATTGATGAAATCCATACCATTATTGGTGCAGGCGCTGCGTCGGGCGGTGTAATGGATGCGTCAAATTTACTTAAGCCTAAGCTATCAAGCGGTGAACTACGCTGTATCGGCTCAACTACATATCAAGAATATCAAGGTATTTTTGAGAAAGACCGCGCCCTTGCACGTCGTTTCCAGAAAGTTGACGTTACTGAGCCTAGCGTCAGCGATACCACAAAGATATTGCTTGGCCTTAAGAGTCGCTACGAAGAGCACCACAATGTGCGTTTCACTCAAAAGGCGATTCAAGCTGCGGCGGAATTGTCGGCTAAATACATCAACGAGCGTCATCTTCCGGATAAAGCCATTGATGTAATGGATGAGGCAGGCGCAAGTCAGCGCTTGTTGCCGCCTTCTAAGCGCAAAAAAACGATAGGTGTGGGCGACATTGAGCAAATTATTGCAAAAATGGCGCGTATCCCTGAGAAGTCTGTATCGGCTTCTGACAAAGAGGTGCTTAAGAACCTTGGCCGCAACCTTAAAATGGTCGTGTTTGGTCAGGATAAGGCTATAGAGACGCTTAATGATGCTATATTGCTATCACGTTCTGGACTTGGAGCTGAAGCAAAACCAATTGGTAGCTTCTTATTTGCCGGTCCAACCGGTGTTGGTAAAACAGAAGTAACCCAACAGCTGGCTAAAATCATGGGTGTTGAGCTTGTACGTTTTGACATGTCTGAGTACATGGAACGTCATGCAGTTAGCCGCCTCATTGGTGCGCCTCCTGGTTACGTTGGTTTTGACCAAGGCGGTCTGTTAACAGATGCGGTAATCAAAAACCCGTACTCAGTAGTGCTGTTAGATGAAATTGAGAAAGCGCATAGCGATATCTACAATATTCTTCTTCAGGTTATGGACCACGGTACGCTGACTGATAACAATGGACGTAAGGTTGATTTTAGAAACGTAGTGTTAGTGATGACCACCAACGCAGGTGTTCAAGAAACCGTACGTAAATCTATTGGCTTTAAGCAGCAAGATCACAGTCACGATGCGATGTCTGAAATCAATAAGGTGTTTACACCTGAATTCAGAAACCGCCTGGACGGTATTATTTGGTTTAACCATCTTGATCCAGAAATCATCTTGCAGGTGGTAGATAAGTTTATTATTGAGCTTCAGGCACAGCTTGACGTCAAAGGCGTGTCGCTAGAGGTCACTAGTGCAGCCCGCGCTTACATGGCTGAGAAAGGCTATGATAAGGCAATGGGTGCACGTCCTATGGCGCGCGTCATTAAAGATGACCTGAAGAAAGAGTTAGCGAACGAGCTATTGTTTGGCGAGTTATCTAAAGGCGGAAACGTTAAAGTAGACTGCGTTGATGACAAACTTACCTTTGAGTACACAGGTGTAGGTGCAACGTCTGAAGAAGCAGAGCCAACCTAATGTAATAAAGCATTTAGCGCTAGGTAGAAAGACTAATGTCGTCTATCAAGCGCTATATCTTCGTTAGTAACTTTGTTTTTAGCGATAGTGCTTCGAGGATGAAATAGGTAAAACCCAGATACGAAAAAGCCCGATCTTAATCGGGCTTTTTTTATGCGTTACCGCTTAAATGGCTCATTATCTTGCGCGATAAACGATACGACCTTTGGTCAAATCGTAAGGAGTCATCTCAACGGTGACCTTATCGCCAGTAAGAATACGGATATAGTTCTTACGCATTTTACCAGAGATGTGTGCAGTCACTACGTGACCGTTTTCTAGTTCAACGCGGAACATAGTGTTAGGTAGCGTGTCTAACACAGTACCTTCCATTTCAATACAATCTTCTTTTGCCATGTAAAGCAGTTACCTCAGTAATTCAAAATTTTTGCCGCGCAGACCTTACCCAATCTTGGGTTCGGTGTAAAGCAATTAAGTGGGTATTTTACTATTTTTGCTAAATAGATGCCATTCATTGTCACTAAACTGCTCAAATGGCAAAAATTTGTGTTTATAAGACATTTTTTGACAACCCTCTACGTAATAGCCCAAATAAACATAGTGGTGGCCTAAACGCCTCGCTTCCTCAATTTGCATGAGTATCATCCATGTACCTAAAGATGCAGAGCTATACTCAGGGTCGAAAAACGTGTAGAGCGCAGAGAGTGCACCCATATGTTCGTTAGCATCGACGACGTCAGTGACAGCCACTGCAATGAGCTTGTCGCCATCATAGGCCTCTAGGTAATGGGTTGTCATCCAATCACACAAAACGAAATTGTCGAACTGGGTTCGTGAAGGCGGAAACATACTACCGTCGGCATGTCGCTCCGTAATGTAGCGTTCATATAACGGGTAGTATGTGCTTTTAGTTTCACTAACTAGCTGAACGCGAAACTCTTGGTTGGCCTTTAACAGCCTTTTTTGACTGCGAGAGGGGGTATAAGCATTCACCGGAATTCGCACCGACTTACACGCCTTGCAGGCTGGGCAGTGTGGACGGTAAATTTGTTCACCGCTTCGTCGAAATCCCACTTGAATAAGTTGCGAGTATCGCCACGCCTGAAAATCATTATTTTCGGCGTATACTAATAATTGCTCTTGCTCATCGGGCAAATAGCTACATGAAAATGATTGGGTTATACCAAACTTCACGGAGTAATCACTCTTGGCTTCCAACGATTAAGGTAGTCTTCTGACAGCCTACCGTTTTCAGTTAAAGTGTGGTTGTTGTTTTCCAGTTTTTCAATAAAGTTTTCACGGGATACCACATTCGCACCAAGGGATGCCAAATGATCGGTAGGAAGCTGGCAATCAATAAAGGCCATATCGTGAGACTTCATGTGCTCAACCAACGCCATCATAGCAAGTTTAGACGTATTACTTTCCCGGTGAAACATCGATTCACCGCAATATACCTTGCCAATTCCAACGCCATATAGTCCACCCACCAGTGTTTCGCCGTCCCAAACTTCCACAGAGTGTGCTAAACCTAAACCATTGAGCTGCCGGTAAGCCCCAATCATGTCATCGGTAATCCATGTTTCGCTATTGAGTTCACCTGTGTTTGGGTTTTTACGAGGGGTTGATGAACAGGCTTCAATTACTCGGTCGAACGCATAATTTAACGTTACCGTGTATTTTTGTTTTCGAGCAAGCTTCTTAAGGCTTTTCGATGCGACAAAATTGTCGAGTTCAATAATGGCTCTGGGGTCGGGTGACCACCACAACAGCGGTTCGTCATCACTGAACCAAGGGAAAATGCCCTGTGAGTAAGCAGAAAATAAACGTGCAGGACTGAGGTCGCCACCAAATGCTAGCAGGCCGTTAGGTTCGTCTAATGCAGTGTCGACTGGAGGGAAGGGCGCGCCTTCTTCGATGTAATGTAACGCTATCATAATCGGGCCAGAAAAAAGCCCCACTGAACAGCAGGGCTTGGGAAACAGTATTAACCTTGTTCGGGCATCGTACCGTCTAAGTATTTTTCAGCATCTAGCGCCGCCATACATCCTGTACCTGCTGATGTAATGGCCTGACGATAAATGTGATCGCTCACGTCACCTGCAGCAAACACACCTTCAACGCTTGTTTGCGTCGCATTGCCGTTTGTACCGCTGTTTACAACGATATAGCCATCTTTCATTTCAAGCTGGCCATCAAAGATATCGGTATTCGGTTTGTGACCGATAGCAACGAATAGCCCCATAACATCAAGCTCTTCAGTGGCATCACTGTTCGTATCTTTAATACGGACTTTGGTTACACCCATTTCGTCACCGAGCACTTCATCTAGTGTACGGTTTAAGTGTAATACCACGTTACCGTTTTCTGCTTTATCACGAAGGCGTTGCTCAAGAATTTTTTCACTTCTAAAGCTATCTCTTCTGTGAATAACATGTACTTCTGATGCAATGTTTGAAAGGTAAAGCGCCTCTTCAACAGCGGTGTTACCACCACCAATTACCGCTACTTTTTGATTGCGATAGAAGAAACCGTCACAGGTTGCACAAGCAGATACACCTTTACCCATAAACGCTTGCTCTGATTCAAGACCAAGGTATTTAGCTGAAGCACCTGTAGCAATGATTAGTGCGTCACACGTATAAGTACCGCTATCTCCGTAAAGCGTGAAAGGGCGCTTCGAAAAGTCGGTCTTATTGATGTGATCGAAAATAATTTCAGTATCGAACTTTTCAGCATGCTTTTGCATACGAACCATTAGATCAGGACCAGTAAGGCCTTCAGGATCGCCCGGCCAGTTTTCTACTTCTGTCGTGGTAGTAAGCTGTCCGCCTTGTTGAATACCAGTTAACAGTACAGGTTTAAGGTTTGCACGTGCAGCATAAACCGCTGCTGAATAACCTGCAGGGCCTGAACCCAAGATAAGTAGACGGACGTGTCTGCTTTCTGCCATTTTCCTCTCCAAATAATTCACCCAATAGGGTTACTTATAAAATTTCTCTTAGAAAGCTAGGTAGGGGCGAAAATCTGTAAATCAAGCTCAACACCTAGTTACTTTTATTATAGTAATTTGCCAGCGCAACATCTGCAGGTCGTTATTCACTTGCTTTAACAAAAGTAACAACAAAGCCATGCAGCACAATGTTTAGGCTTAAGCGCTATATGATGCCTTTAAGCGAGAAAAATGTCACTTAAAGATAGATTGAACTTATACCTTTTAATTATTAACGCGGGGTGTATTAGCTACACAACGCCGATCTTTACAGCAGACCAAAAGGCAGCCACCACATCAACGAAACTTAATTAACTACAGTGCAATCGTATTTGATAAGATCGATGTTGATAGTTTATCGCTGTAATTACGTACTGATTTAGAAGAACCAGTTTGTATTAGCCAAAAAGCGGATTACAATTTAGTTATAACTATCGAATAATGACGTGAGTGATATCAGTATTAATGCTGATAGTAAGGTTTATCAAAGAGGTGAGGCATGTCTCAATCAATAATGACAATGTTGAAAAACGGTCAGCAGTACATGAAGACATGGCCTGTAAGAAAAGAACTCTATGCCTTTTTCCCAGAGTGTAGAGTTGTAGCAGCGACTAAGTTTGCAATTAAAACCATGCCGCCAGTGGCAATGGTTTCATGCGCGCTGCTCTATCAGAGTTTAGGCGCCGATTATCTACCTCAAACCATTACCATAGGTGCTTTCTTCTTAAGTCTGCCTATGCAAGGTTTGCTTTGGCTAGGACATCGCTCTGACCAATACCTTCCACCACAACTGAAAAGCTGGTATCAAGAAATCCACTCAAAAATGCGCTCGCAAGGTGTGGCTATGGCCAATGCTAAATCAAAACCAAAATATAAAGAGCTAGCGCAACTTCTTAAGACAGCGTTTAACGATTTAGACAACGCATTTACTAAACACTGGTTTAATTAACAGCACGTATCCTGTAAATGCCGCTCGCCAGACAGCGTCTTGGGTCAATTGGCTTTTAGGCTGCCAACGTCTGGCGCGCGAAGCAAGGCCTGACACTTCCTACATTTGTATTGTGCCCCTTTTAAAATATTATTGTGTCTGCGTGTACTTAGCGCATAAGTGTCACAGTCACACACATAATGAAAAGTGCGGGCTACCCGTTTCACGTCAAATTGATGGGTAGCATTAGGCGTGCAGTTAAATACGCTGCGCATTATCGACTGCCATTCTTTGCCGTGGGGCTGAACTCTGCCAAACAGAACCCATGCCAACAAATGGCTGACTTCGTGCGGTACCACGTCACTTAAAAAGGCATCGATATTATCTTTAAACAGAAGTGGGTGAAAATTCACGCGGTTTTGCTGTAAAAACGCAGTGCCCGCATTTTTCCCCGACCGTCTAAAAGTGATGGTAGGGCGCTTGAACGTTTGCTTGAAGTATTGCTCTGCTTGCTCATAGCAATAAAAAACAGCGTCGGTAATAACGCGACGCTGTTCTTGGGTTAAGTCATTTGAAGCGATGTTGCTGCCTCTGTCTTTTTACTGTTTCTACTTATTTGCTGCGCGTATTATTTAACGTCACAAGGTAAACATAGCACGTAGGTACCCTTAGGGTCGTTTAGTTGGTTTACTAAACTGAACTCTTTAAGTACGCGCTTAAATTCATTTACCAGTGCAGAGTCGGCATGGGCAAATTGCCATTTTCCCACAAACGTCATAGCTTGGCCAAAGAATTCCTTCCAGAAAATTTCCTGGGCACTCAGCGTACGTTGTACGTAGAACGTATCATAATTTTCTAGCTCGGCGAGCTCGGCCGCAGCAACTACAGCATCGTCAACCGTACCAAGCTGGTCTACCAAGCCAAGTTCAATTGCATCTTCGCCAATCCACACGCGTCCTTGGGCAACACTATCCACTTCTTCTACCGACATACCACGAGCATTTGAAACCAACGACAAGAAGTTTCCGTAAGTGTTTTCAACGTTGCGCTGAAGAATCTGACCGAATTCTGGTGCTAGTGGACGCACAGTAGAAAAGCCTGCAAGCTCTGTAGAGCCCACACCGTCACTGTGAATACCTAAATAATCCAGTGAATTCTCGTAGGTCATAAACATACCAAACACGCCAATCGAGCCTGTAATTGTGCTAGGGCTTGCAATTATTCTATCGGTACTTGCTGCAATCCAATAACCGCCTGAAGCTGCATAAGTGCTCATAGAAGCAATAACGGGCTTACCTGCTTGTTGTAGCTGCAACACTTCCTGACGGATAATTTCAGAGGCGAATGCGCTGCCTCCAGGAGAATCAATCTGAAGAACCACTGCTTTTACGTTGTCATCAAGACGAGCCTTACGCAGAAGACGCGCAGTGCTGTCGCCACCTATAGTACCGGCTTTTTGATTACCGTCTAAGATGGTGCCCTTGGCAACTACAATCGCCACTTTATCCATATCTGACTCGATAACCGGCATAGGCGGGTTAACAACTTTAAGATAGGTATTGAACGAAGTGAGGTTAACGCCGTGATTGTTTTCATCTTCACCGACTAATTCAGTAAGCTCCAATCTTACTTCTTCGCGGGTCTTCAATGCGTCTACCCAATTATTATCAAGCGCATACTGTGCGAAATCGCCGCCTGCCGCTTCAAACTTTGCTAATAAACCTTCAAGGGTCTCGTCAAAGTTTGCTTCATCGATACCGCGAGCTGCTGCTACATCCGCTTTGTATTGCGCCCAGTAACCATCTAACCACTGTTTCTCCGCTTCTTTTGCTTCTTCAGACATATCATTTCGCATGATAGGCTCAACAGCAGATTTATAAGTACCAACCCGGAAGATATGCGTGGTTACTTTTAACTTTTCTAGCATGTCTTTGAAGTACATGCCATAACGGCCGTAGCCTTCAAACATTAACCCGCCCATTGGGTTCAGATAGATGCTATCAGCGTGTGCTGCCAAGTAATATTGGTCTTGGGAAAAGTAATCGCCAATGGCATAAACGGGCTTTTCAGATTCTTTAAATGCGTCAATAGCATTAGCTACGGTGCGTAACTTGTCTAAACCACCGCCGGTAAGACCTTGAAGGTCAAGAACCAAAGCTTTAATACGGCGATCCTTTTGCGCATTTTCAAGCACTTTCACTACATCGCGTACCAATACTTCTGGGTTTTCAGGTTCACTGCCTAGCGATTCTTGTAAGAACTGTTCGAAAGGATCAATGCTTTCTTTTTCTATAACTAGCTTTCCGTTAAGCGTAAGAAACAAAGCACTGTCTTTGTTTACGGTAAACTGTTCATCGTCCTGACCAGTTATTGCGATTATCAATCCAACAAAAATAACAATGAATATCAAATTAAAGAAAAGTTTGCGGGTGAAGTTAAGCACCGTCCACAAGCCAATAAACAAGGATTTAGTCCAATTTCCTTTGGCTGCCATTTTAATCACTACCTTTTTTTGAATTAACTAACCAGAGCAAGATAGATCAGGCATACCTTACTCACGTACTGCATTCTATTATGTTACCTAAATCGAGTAAGATCGCGAACTTAATTGTAATTTTTTGTGAGTGCCTTTGTTTTCGGCGACTTACGATGACTTTTATTCTGCGTTCTTTTTTTCGTCTTGTTCCAGCCATTTTCGAATGAGGGAGGCAATACGTTTGTGACTATCCTCGCTCATCGTCATAAGAAATTTTCCATTCTTTGCTTTATAGCCGGTTTTTCCATGGCCCTTTTTCATTAGTCGTAAAAACGGTGAGGGCTTATTTTCGCGCGATGAAATTTTTTTCATAAAGTGCCGTTCTTATTTCTTAATCACACAAAGTAGGCAAAACAATGACACACATTTACCAACAAATCGTAGCCCGACTGCAAGTGGCAGATGGCATTCCTTTACTTTTATTACGCTTGTATTTAGCACCAGTGATGATACAGGCTGGTTGGAATAAAGCATCCAGTTTCGACAGTATTGTAGATTGGTTTGGTAACGATGGTTATGGGCTTGGTTTACCAATACCTTTGGTAATGGCGTTCTTAGCTACAGCCGCAGAACTCGTGGGCGGTGTTCTATTGTTATTGGGTGCATTGACGCGCTTGGTGAGTATTCCATTAATGGTAACCATGATAGTCGCTATGATGAGTGTTCACGCTAAGAATGGATGGCTCGCTATTGCTGATGCGTCTTCATGGTTAGCCGACGGTACAATATTACTGAATGAAAACATTATGGCTGCGCCAGAAAAGCTTGCGGCAGCTAAATCATTGTTACAAGAGCATGGCCATTATGACTGGCTTACATCCAGCGGTAACTTTGTGGTACTTAACAACGGCATCGAATTCGCTGCGACCTATTTTATTATGCTTTTAGTTTTGTTTATCTATGGTGGTGGACGCTTCTTTAGTGTCGATTACTATGTGAATAAAGCCATGCGTTCTAAAAGTAATTAGGGACGCTCCATTTCCTGTACAAAAGGCCGGAATTTTCTGGTCTTTTTCGTTTATGAACCGTAGGATCTAGCAATCAGGTTAGGTAAATTATTGTTGTTGGCACGCTTTTCTCGATTATGAAAATCGAAGCGTGATAACAGCAACGCGAAAAAATAAAGTAGGGACGTAAATGGACGCATTAACATTGTTACTCAACAGAAGTTCTCAGCCTCGATTGGAAGCGCCAGCACCTAGTGGAGATGCCTTAGAGAATATTATGCAGGCTGCACTACGTGCCCCAGACCATGCTTGTCTTACTCCGTGGCGTTTTATCGTGTGCACAGGAAAAGGGCTTGATAAGCTAGGTGCACTCTATGAGCAATCCGCTATTGAAAATGAAAAGTCGCAGAAAGAAATTGAACGTGCCGTGCAGCTTCCTCACCGCGCACCTATGGTTATCGTAGCCATCGCAAAGCATGTGGAACATGAAAAGGTACCGCGTGTTGAGCAGATAGCGTCGGCAAGTTGTGGCGTTATGGCGATGCAAATGGCAGCAGTAGCACAAGGGTTTAACGGCATGTGGCGCACCGGTGGCTACGCACACTGTGAGACGGTAAGAAACGGATTAGGCTTAAGTGAAGAAGACGAGCTGGTAGGTTTCTTATATTTAGGAACACCAGCGTTTGAGCCTGCACCTAAACCGCAAAGAAATAGTAACGACTACTTTGAATTCTGGCAGTAGTTGATACCTATTCGAATAAACTGCCGCATTAGATAGCTAGCGGCGGGTAAGAAGGGTCTTATTTTTATAAGTAAGCTAAAATAAGACCCTAACATTTAACCTAGAAAGATAGGTCTACGTTATAACCAGCGAACTTCCTGATATTAATAACGCGATCGCCATCTAGCATCCAGTATTGCCCTTTGATACCTTGCAACACACCAGTAAATGACGGTGTCTTATCTAAGTTTAAAGATTTTATCTTTACCGGATAATCTTCAACAGGGTAATGAATATCATGGATAGGCGTAGTCACTTCTGATACTGCTTGAAGCCCTTTTTCTTGCTTCAGCGCTTCTAGCTCACTTTCAATTTTACCCATTAATTCGGTTTTGACCTGTTCTAAATCAACCTCGTCAGGTTTGCCCTTTAACATTGTTCGCCAATTGGTTTTATCTGCAATGTGATCTTTGCATAACGTTTCAACCAAACCACTGGTAAGCCTGTCAGGAACTCGCAGCATTACGGTAGCTTGCGTAGCTCCTTGATCCATCCACCGCGTAGACACGCCTTCGGTGACTTGACGAGTGATGCCCACTTTTACCGTACCTGTGTTAGCCAAATAAACAAAATGCTCACTAAAGCAATGTTCTTCACCCCACTGAGGTTCTCTGCACGTCCCTTCGTGGTAATGGCACTTTTCTGGCTTAATAATGCAGCTATCGCATTGTGCCAGCGATATCAAACACGGGTAGCAGTATCCTTGGTTGAAGCTTTTTTGGTTTTGCGGTTGCAGTGAACACAGTTGATTTCACCAGAGTAGGTTACCGTTACTTCCTTGCCGATAAGAGAATTGATATCAACCAGCTCATCACCAATTGGAAGCGAGTAGTGCACGGTATTGTTTTCATCGGCGGAGGTACGCATTTTTTTAAGCATACCCGAATATGTTGTTGTCACTTGTTGAAACCTTTTTCTTAAAAACTTTATTTGTAACGACTGTTAGTCGCTTAATTCGCCGCGCAAGTTTTGCGTTAATAGATGGCTTATTTCCTCAAAAGGAAGCCCTTTACTTAATAAGTAGTGCAGTTTCGCGAGGGCAGCCTCGGGCGTCATATCGCTACCCGATAAAACTCCTACTTCTTGTAGGCCATGGCCAGTGGCATAGCCACCCATGTTTACGCGACCGCGCATACACTGGGTACAATTCAAAACAGGAATTTCTCTGGCTTTTGCGTATTTTAACTGTGCAATAAGTTCAGGGTTCTGAGGTGCATTGCCCACACCATAACTCAGTAAAATCAACGCGTTCACAGGTTGCTGTAGCGTGTTTTTAATCACCTCTGGCGCAATACCGGGATACAAACTTACCATGCCGATCGGTTGGGCTTTGACGTTCGATACCGTTAAGGTGTTATTTGGTGTCTTCGCTAATTCACCGGCTTTCAGACGAATGTTAATGCCAGCTTCTAACAGTGGAGGAAAGTTAGGGGAGTCAAAGGCACTGAATCCATCTGCATCTACTTTGCGGCTGCGGTTGCCACGAAGTAGTCTATTGTTGAAGAACAGTCCGACTTCGGCAATGGGGAAGTTCGCGGCAACATATAACGAGTTTAGAAGGTTGACTTGACCATCTGAGCGAAGCTCTGCCAGTGGAATTTGAGAACCGGTAACAATGACAGGTTTTGACAAATCCTCAAGCATGAAACTCAACGCCGAGGCGGTGTATGCCATGGTGTCTGTACCGTGCAAAATAATGAAGCCATCGTACTTGTCGTAGTTGTCGGCGATATCATCGGCAATACGCTGCCAATCAGACGGGTCCATGTCTGATGAATCGATAAGGTTATCGTATTCATGCAGGGTAAAAAGGGGCATTTCAGAACGGTGAAACTCCGGCATCTTTTTCAGTGTGTCTGACAAGAAGCCTGCAGCGGGTACGTAGCCTTGTTTAGACGGCTTCATACCAATAGTTCCACCTGTATAGGCAATATATATATGTTTGCGCATGAAATGACCTTACCCTTAATTTGGGAATACTTTTCAAAAGGGGATAGCGTAATTTGACGGGCATTCTAACAATACCCACGGGTTTGTCACCCTGAAATACGAAGGCACAAAAAAGCGGTGAAGATCACCGCTTTTATTCTGTATCAACTTTTTAGCAACGTTAGGCTGAGCCCTATGCTGAAGTTCGGTACTACTTAACTTCTTTACCCGCTGCTTGTTGGTCTGCATGGTAGCTCGAGCGGACCATTGGGCCACATGCTGCATGCGTGAAGCCAATTTCTTTTGCGTAGTCACCAAGGGCGTCGAATTCCTTAGGGTGTACGTAGCGCTTAACCGGGTAGTGGTGACGGCTTGGCTGAAGGTATTGACCCAGCGTAAGCATGTCCACATTGTGAGCGCGCAGATCATCAAGTACGCCTTGAATTTCTTCGTTCTCTTCGCCCATACCCATCATCAGACCAGATTTGGTCATCACGTCAGGGTGTTGCGCTTTAAACTTCTTAAGCAAATCCAACGACCATTGGTAATTCGCGCCAGGGCGACATTCACGGTATAAACGCGGGATCGTCTCTAAGTTGTGGTTGAACACATCAGGCACGCCGTCTTTGAAAATCTCAAGTGCACGATCCATACGTCCACGAAAATCGGGTACTAATACTTCGATTGTCGTTGTTGGACTGTGTTCGCGAATGGCGTTAATACAATCTACGAAATGCTGAGCGCCACCGTCGCGAAGGTCATCGCGGTCAACAGAAGTAATAACCACATAGCGCAAATTCATTTCTGCAATGGTTTTAGCCAGCTTCTCAGGCTCTTCTGCACTAGGAGGCAGAGGTTTACCGTGGGCTACGTCACAGAAAGGACAACGACGAGTACAAATATCACCTAGAATCATAAAGGTGGCTGTACCGTGGTTGAAACACTCGGCAAGATTAGGACAACTCGCTTCTTCACACACAGAGTGAAGATTGTTTTTGCGAAGTGTCTGTTTGATGTGATCAATTTTCTCGGTAGTACGAGGAAGCTTGATTTTAATCCACTCCGGCTTGCGCAGCATTTCTTCCTTTTCAGTAGGAATAATAGTGACGGGAATGTGTTTTACTTTTTCATCATCACGGAGTTTTATCCCCGCTTGAGGTCGTGCATTACTCATCAAAACCTTCTTTGTATGTTGGCTGTGCAATGGAAAGCGCTTCTAGCAACAAATGCGTTAATTCATTACCAGCGGTCTCAAGCGTAGTTGGACCATTGAGGCGCGCGGTATCGATCATTTCCATACCGGCATAACCGCAAGGATTAATACGCTGAAACGGTGATAAGTCCATATTAACATTTAAAGCTAAGCCATGAAACGAGCAGCCATTACGTATTCTTAAACCTAATGAACAAACTTTCTTCTCATCGACGTATACGCCAGGCGCATCGGGCTTTGGATACGCGGTTACGCCGTATTTTCCAAGTAGTCCGACCACCGCTTCTTCCATAGCAGTGACTAAATGGCGAACACCTAGCTTTCTGCGCTTAATGTTTAGCATCAGATAAATAACTTGTTGGCCTGGACCGTGATAGGTTACTTGGCCGCCTCGGTCAACCTGAACAACAGGAATATCACCAGGCCTAAGTATGTGTTCAGCTTTGCCTGCTTGTCCTTGCGTAAAGACGGCATCGTGTTCAACAAGCCAAATTTCATCTTGGGTGTTTTGGTCTCGCTCATCGGTGAAGCGTTTCATTGCCTCGAAGATAGGCTCATACGGCTGACGCCCTAACTGACGCACTATAACGCCGTTTGCGTCAGACACTATCGACTGCTCATTCACTTAAAGTACAACCCTAACCAGCTCTAATTTGGCAAGTTCAGTGTAAATGGTTTCCATGTGCTCTTTGCTGGTTACACGCACACTGATAGAAACCGAGTGGTAAGTACCTTTACTACTTGGTTTTACGTTAGGCGAGTAATCACCTGGCGCGTGTTGCTGAAGGCAGCTCACTACCTGTTGAGGTAGGTCTTCATGAGCAACGCCCATGACTTTAAACGTTTGGTTTGTTGGAAAATCTAGTAATTCGTCGAAACGGGTATCCATGCGATATCCTTGGTACTTAAAATATCATATAAAAAAACGGCCAGATTGTAACAAATCTGGCCGCTTCACAACTAGCTTTTTAACGTATTCAGTAAAGGTGTTTACTCGTCGTCAAATCCTAGCTGAAGCATAATGTAGTCTTTCATGCGATTAAAGAAGCTGCCTTCTTTTACTTCTTGAAGGGTAACTAGGGGATAGCTAGCCACATCTTCACCGTCTAGTTGTAGATAAAGTTTTCCAACAACCTGACCTTTTGCAAGTGGTGCTTCAAGCTTGTCATCAAGTTCGAAGTTAGCTTCTAAATTAGCCGCCTGACCGCGTGGAATAGTAATGGGGGTAGATTGATTAATTCCAAGGTCTACTGTCTCTCTATCACCCATATAGATGCGGTGAGCAACGAAACTATGGCCCGCTTGGTATGGCGTAAGTGTCTCGTAAAAACGGAAGCCATACTTAAGTAGCTTTTTGTTTTCAACTTTACGTGCACGTTCGCTATCAGTCCCCATAACTACAGAGATTAGACGCATACCTCCTTGCTCTGCAGAAGTGATTAGGCTGTAGCCCGCATCAGACGTGTGGCCAGTTTTAATGCCATCAACGTTTAAGCTTTTGTCCCACAACAGGCTATTGCGGTTGTATTGCTTAATGCCGTTGTAGGTGAATTCCTTCTCGCTATAAATCTTGTACATTTCTGGCGTTTCTGCGATAAGCGCGCGAGACAGAATTGCCATGTCACGTGGTGTGGTGTAGTGATCAGGATCGTGTAAACCGTGAGCGTTTACCCAGTGTGAGCTTGTCATGCCCAGTGATGCTGAATGAGCATTCATCATGCTGGCAAAAGCAGATTCTGAACCTGCTACGTGTTCTGCCATAGCAACACAGGCGTCGTTACCTGACTGCACAACAATGCCGCGCAGCAAGTCGCGTACAGAAACTTGTGTACCTACTTCGATGAACATTTTTGAAGAATCTGGGAATTTCTTCGCCCATGCGTTTTCCGAGATAGTCACTTCGTCGTCTAAGCTGATGTTACCGGCCTGTAGTTCTTTACCAATAACATAAATGGTCATTATTTTCGTCAAGCTCGCAGGAGCAAGCTGCATGTCCGCATTTTTAGATGCAATCACATGACCCGTTTCAAAGTCGGTAAGAAGAAAACCTTCTGCGGCAACTGAAGGAGCAGGCGGAGTGACTACGGCAGCATTTGCTGTGTGTAGTAAAGTGCCTATCACCAAAAAGGCAAATGAAAGTAATGACGGTTTAGCGCGTTGAATTATTCTGAGCATGGTTCTAATTTCTTTGACCGTTTTATCCGTGTGAGTTAAAGCTTACCCTATTGTTGCGATGACCGCGAAACGATGACCGCAAAACATGGCTACCCAATTTTAGCTTTTGTCCAGTTCGTAACCGAATTCTGTTGTTTCACCCCGTTCTTAAACAAAGGCGGCGAGAGATCTTAACGAAAGGCTGCTTATAAGACTAGGTTTTATCAAAAAAGTTTACGTGATTGTAGGTATTAGGCGAAGAAACCGTGATATTGCCTGCTGAATGACACAATGCTGCCACAATGTCGTTGTTTTTATGAGCGTGCAACAACCCAACTAACTACATGGTCTGTGTAATCGCGTAAGCGTTGGGATAGCCATTTTGCTTTAATTGTTCAAGAACCTCCGCGACGACAGCTTCATCGTGGATAGGGCCAAGCTGTAGTTTATAAATGTTATCTGCTACTGGCAGGTGAGCGGGAATTTGATATAACGCCGATAGCACATTAGAGATAGATTTTGCCTTCTCGGCGTTTGAAAGTGCAGCAACTTGAATATAAACCGCATCACTTACCGCGTTGCTACTTTTCTCACTTCTGCTTGAGTTGGTATCCGCGCTGTTCGAAGAGGGGGCTAATGGCGGGTTGGGTGAAGTTGCTGCCAAGGCCGGTGCGGGTACTACCGCAATACCCAAGTATTCATCGTAAGTAACAGTTGGACTGTTTCCCACCGTTACATTGTTTTGTTCGTCAAAGTGGATAACTTCAAGTTTGACTCGCGCTGTGCCTTTGCTGTGGTAGCCTAGTTTTACTGCGGCTGCATACGACAAATCGATAATTCTATCATCGTGAAACGGGCCCCGGTCGTTAACGCGGACGATCGCTTGTTTGTTGTTTTCCAAGTTAGTAACACGCACGTAAGAGGGCAGTGGCAATGTTTTGTGAGCCGCGCTCATGGCAAACATATTGTAAGTTTCGCCATTTGAGGTTAAGTGACCGTGAAACTTCTGGCCATACCAACTGGCGTAGCCGACCTCTTCATAGCCTTTGCCAGTATCCATTGGTGTGTAGTGCTTGCCCAGTACCTTGTATGGTCTGCTGTTAAACATGCGGTAGGCTTCGTATTTAGGTACAGCATCAAGTGTTTCTGGTTTTTTGGCAACGTGCTTAGGCGCTGAGTCTTGCTTTTGGGTATAGCGACCAGATTGTGTAGGTGCACTTTGACATCCCACTAATGCCAAAACTATAAAAACAGTTGAGCCATAGCGAAAAAACTGTCCGTTTGCCAGATACTGGTTAACAAGACCCGCATTAACTAAACCCGCTTTTACAAAATCAAGTACCGAAAAAAGGCGCTGCAACATACAAGTTATCTAGACATTAAACGTTTCTGAGTGGCAATGGCCATAAGAATGCCAAAACCTGCCATTAAAGTCACCATAGATGTTCCTCCAAAGCTCACTAGAGGAAGGGGAACACCCACCACGGGAAGTAATCCGGACACCATGCCCATGTTTACAAACACATAAACAAAAAAGGTAAGCGTAATACTGCCGCCAAGTAGTTTTGCATAGGCGTCTTGTGCGCGACTAGAAATAATGAGTCCGCGCATAATAATGAAAATATAGATTGCCATTAGGCACATAACGCCGGTAAGGCCAAACTCTTCGCTGAATACTGAAAAGATAAAGTCGGTGTGGCGTTCGGGTAAAAATTCAAGCTGTGACTGGGTGCCCTGTAGCCAGCCTTTGCCGTCTACGCCACCAGAACCAATGGCTATTTTAGATTGGATAATGTGGTAGCCAGACCCTAGCGGGTCGCTTTCCGGGTTTAAAAAAGTAAGAACCCGCTGTTTTTGATAGTCCTTCATTAAAAAGAACCACATAACAGGTGCAAACGCGCCAACTAACCCGCCTACAACAGAAATAAGCCGCCAGCTCATACCTGCCAGGAATATGGCAAAGATACCTGAACTGGCGATGAGTAATGAGGTCCCTAAATCAGGCTGCTTTGCAATGAGAATGGTGGGCACGACCACCAAACCAAACCCAACGATAATGTGTGACGTGCGTGGGGGCATAGTGAATTTACTGATATACCATGCCACCATCATGGGCACGGCAAGCTTCATCAGTTCAGAGGGCTGAAAACGGATAAAGCCTAGGTCTAGCCAGCGCTGTGCGCCTTTGCCCATATCACCAAATAATAATACGGCAATTAGCATAAGCAGGCCTGCACCATAGGCATAGGTTGAGAAAAACCTAAACACGCCCAAAGGGGCTTGGGCTAACCCAAACATAACGATAAAGCTAAATCCCAGCCTGATAAACTGGCGCTCCATTTGCTCCATATCCTGACCTGACGCCGAGTACAGAGTAAATAGCCCAACACAACTTAGCACGAGTAGCCCGACTAACAGCCAGCCATCGATATGAATGCGCTGAAGAAAACTTATTTTATTAGGGTTTATGGTGGTTCTCTTCACTAGTTTGTCCCTAATTCATTATCACTGTTTGCCGAGTCAGCTTTGGCAGTTTCAAAAACTCGGTCTCTGAAATAGAAATCCATGATTTGACGGGCGACGGGTGCTGCGTTCTTACTACCACCGCCTACGTTTTCAAGGACCACGGTTACCGATATCTCTGGATCATTGAACGGTGCAAAGCCAACATACATGGCATTGTCTCGAAGACGCTCATCAATTTTAGTAGCGTCATATTTTTCATTTTGGCCAACGGTAAACAACTGCGCTGTTCCTGTCTTACCAGCAGAGTCGTAAGGGGTATCTGCAAATGCATGACGCGCGCCGCCTTCTTCGCCACTCACAACATCGCGCATGGCGTTTAACACCACATCCAAATTGTTACGGTTCTTAATCTCTATAGGCCGCAGCGACTTAAGCGGGATAAGGTCGACAGAACTATCGGTGTTCATATAACCGCGAATGATTTGCGGAATATAGCGTTCCCCAGCATTGATCAGCGTGTTAACCGATGTATTTAACTGTACCGGCGTGGTGGTCCAATAGCTCTGTCCTATACCAACGGGGATGGTGTCACCAATATACCAAGGTTGATTAAAGCGAGCGCGTTTCCAGCCTCGGCTAGGCATGTTGGCATCTGACTCTTCGTAAAGATCGATACCCGTGAAATCTCCGAATCCGAATTCGTACATAGATTCACTGATTTTATCGATACCCAATTTATACGCTAGCTCGTAATAATAAGTATCGCACGACACTTCTATTGCTTTTGATACGTTAACTTTGCCATGTCCCCATCGACGCCAATCGCGCCACACGTGCGACACATTTGGCAATTGATAGCGACCTGTATCGTTAATGGTGTAGTCTTTGGTGATAATGCCTTCTTCTAGTCCAACAAAACCAAGGTGCGGTTTAATGGTAGAAGCGGGAGGGTATTGTCCTTGTGTCGCCCTGTTAATTAGCGGGCGGTCTGGCGAATTCAGTAGCGCAGAGTAATTCTTGCTGCTGATACCGTGCACGAATAAATTGGGGTCGTAACTAGGGTTAGAATAAAGTGCCAGTACGCCACCTGTTTTAACATCGGTAACCACTACAGCGCCGCGCATGCCTTCTATTATTCGCTGGGCTTCTAACTGAAGCTCTAAATCCAGGTTAAGTACGATGTCTTTACCCGGTGTTGGTGGCTCAACACTGAGTACACGAATAATTCGGCCTTGGTTGTTTACTTCGACCTGCTGATAACCCACTTTTCCATGAAGCAGCTCTTCGTGGTATTTCTCTATGCCTAGCTTACCGATATCGTGGGTTGCGGCATAATTATCTTCTTGGCCTGCTTCAACGAGTTTTTGTAAGTCTCGCTTGTTAATGCGTGCAACATAACCCAGTGCATGGGTAAGCGTTTCTTTATAAGGGTAATGACGAGCTAAACGCGCTTCAATTTGAACACCCGGAAACTTGTGTTTGCTGGCAGAGAACAGCGCTACTTCTTCTTCGCTTAGCTGAGTGCGAAGCGCAACGGGTTTAAATCTTCGCGTTCCTTTTAGCGTAGATTGAAAGCGTTCAATTTCATCGCTGGTAATGCTCATTAATTCGGTCAGATCTGCAAGGGTTTGTTCGATATCATCCACTTGCTCTGGAATAACTTCCAAACTGAAAACCGGACGGTTCTCGGCTAAAAGCACGCCGTTACGGTCATAAATGAGACCGCGGTTAGGCGCTACGGGTAGCACTTTAATTCGGTTACCGTTCGAGCGGGTTTGATAATCTTCAAACTGGGTAACCTGTAAAGAATAAAGGTTGTTAAGTACAATGCCCAACATGGCAACAACAATAATAAAAGCAATGGTCGCACGGCGCGCGAACAAGTTCGCTTCAGCGGAGTGGTCCCGTATTGCTTGACGTTTTCGTTGCATTGACTTCCTTTGCATTAATAAAGCGACCAATTACTCACGGTGATATGGGTGGTTTTGCGTCACCGACCACGCGCGGTACAGGCTTTCGGTAAGAATGATCCTAACAAGTGGATGGGGTAGAGTTAAGGCTGATAAGGACCACTTTTGTTCCGACGCAGCAATACATTCTGGTGCTAGCCCTTCTGGACCACCAATAAGCAGACTTACGTCGCGCCCGTCCATTTTCCAATTGTCGAGTTGTTTAGCAAGCGTGGGAGTGTCCCAGGGCTTACCCGTTACTTCTAACGTAACAATGCGATTTCCTTTGGGAATAGCGGCTAGCATTTGCTCGCCTTCTTTTTCCAAGATGCGCTTAATATCCGCGTTTTTGCCTCGCTTTCCGGCGGGTATTTCAGTAAAGGACACTGGCATGTCGCTAGGGAAACGACGAATAAACTCATCCACGCCTGTACTTACCCAGCTTGGCATTTTTGTTCCGACCGCGACGATTTGTATACGCACTTCTTTTACCCTTATCGCAGGAATTAGTATTTCACTTATACAATAAAGGCCATACGCATTTGAGTATGGCCTTTATTGACCGTGTTACTGCATGTTTATAGCAGGCGTTTACGCCACTACGACCACAGTTTCTCTAGCTGGTAGAAATCACGGGTTTCATCTTGCATAACGTGCAAAATAACATCACCAAAATCAACCAGAACCCATTCGCCGGTTTCCTTACCTTCCACGCTTCCAGGTGCGTGGCCCGCTTTCTTCGCTTCTACCATGACATTTTCTGCAATAGATGAAACGTGGCGCTTTGAGTTACCTGAACAAATGATCATGGTATCTGTAATACTTGATTTGCCGCGAACGTCTAGTTCAATAACATCACGGCCTTTCATATCGTCAATTTTGTCTTTAACAAACTGTTTGAGCTGTTGACTCTCCAAGAGTTTTCCTCACTTACTTAACTTTTATATAACTGATGTTCGTTTATGTAATCTAAAACGCTTTCTTCTAACCATAAGTTAGATAGGTCAGCATTTGAACTGTTTGGCGTACCCGCTTTTTCAGGCGTAGCAGCACCTGCTAGTACGTCACGAATATCAGTAGATGAAACACTAAACAGCGGTGTGTTGGTTAACACTACATGGCCTGCAGGCTTTGCGTGAATAACATTTTTATCGTTAGCCACATGACAATCTAACCAAGCTTGTATTGCGGGAGGCGGCGAAAATTTTTCGTCGTCTCTGCGCATAACCACTAAGTGACAATAATCGAGCAGGTGTTCCCACTCGTACCATTTATCCAGATTATACAGCGAATCTGCGCCAATGAAAAAACAGATTGTGTCATCGCTTTTCTCTTTAAGTGCACGCAGTGTTTTAACTGTATAAGAGGGTGACGGAAGCGTCAGTTCAATTAACTCTGGAATAAGTCTGTCATTGTTTTGGGCGCAAAGTTCAATCATTTTTACCCGATGGCTTTCTGATACACCTACTGACTTATGCGGAGCTAATTTACAAGGCATGAGATGAACCCGGTCTATACCAATTTCATCTGCTGCTTTAAGTGCCGCACCAATATGGCCTTTGTGCGGCGGGTTGAATGTTCCGCCAAGAATAGCTTTCACGGATGAATTCGATTGAGAAGCGCGAGATAGAGTCACCTAGAATGGCCCATTATGCCTGTAACAAAGGAATTTCGCGAAGGTCCATACCCATGAACATCATGCACAGGTGACACATTTCGACGTAAGGGCGGGCAATGACATTTTGTTTGAATGCATGATCTGACTGAGTCAACGCTTTTTGGATGTCTTCTAACTGCGCGATGCTCAGACGATTCAAGGCACTTTGATAAAAACCTTGCCTATTACGCCAAATCCGAATTTTGCCACTGAATGGGGGCACCGCTTTGCTGCGCTAGTTTTAGTTTCCATAACTGCTCCCACTCTCGAACCAGCGCCCAAATAATGATGTTAGGCTCCAGACCCTCACTCTCTAATCGGTATAGCATTTTTATGCAGCGGGTACTGTCGCCGCTAAGCATAACGTCAACCAGTTGAAACACGTTGAAACGCGACTGATCGACCATCGCCTTTTCAATTTGTTCGTCTGAAATAGACTGGTGTGGATAGAGTAGGGCGAGCTTATCAATTTCTTGCTTAGCAGCAAGCATGTTGCCTTCGCAGAAATCAGCAATCATCTTAGCACCCGACGCTGATACGGAGAGTTGGTGGGCATTTAACTGCTGGTTTAGCCATGCATTGAGCTGCTTGCCTTCCAACGGGTAACACAATACCGACGCGCCCAAATCATCAAGCACTTTAAACCATTTGCCGCGCTGCACGTCTTTGCCAATTTTGGGGCCGTGAACCAGCAACAAAATATCGGGGTTTAATGATGCCGCGACTTCTTGCAGCATTTTACTGCCTTCAGTGCCCGGTTTTCCCGTAGGTAGCTCTAATTCAATAAACTGTTGGCTTGAGAAAAGCGACATGCTTTGTGTGGCTTCAATCAACTGATTCCAGTTAAAGCCCGTTTCAGCAACAAGTACTGTACGCTCTTCAAAGCCATTGGCTTTTGCTTTAGCGCGTATTTGCTCAATGACATCAAACTTCTGCTGGGGTTCATCTCCAAACACCAGATAGCACGGGCGAAGTGCCTTGGTGATATCTTGGCTAAATTGGTTTGGATAAATCTGCATGAAAAATTCTGATGTTTACTGACTAACGGAAGTTGATGCATTTGGTGCAGCGGCTGCCTGACTGGAAAGGCGTCTGATCATGATATCAGCGGCTTCATCGCGCATTTCACTTAGCATCAATTCAAGTTCGCGAGACTTTGCCAACACTTGGTCAGGGTCGTCTTGATAGTCACGTACTACTTCAAATTGCACCATTACCGCTTCCTTACCAGGAAACTGCACGCGGTAACGCACAACATATATCAGTTCATATTCAGCAACTTGACCCGAAGGATAAACCGACAGCAGCTGACGTTCTAATTTCTCTGGAAGCAAATAGATGTTTACGTTTTGGTTAGAGCGCGATGTTTTATCTACGCTAACACTGGATAAACCGTAAACGTTTAAGCGTTTGTCAAGCGCACGCGCCAAGGGCGCGTGTGCTCGGGCACTTTCAATAGCAACGGTGTTTATGTCGTCAGGTAAGCTAGGGCTACTTCGCAAATGAAAGCCACAGCCAGTAACCAATACGGTTCCCAACACAGCGACTGCGAATTGTAAGTGCTTTTTCATCAGTATCTGACCTAGTTAGCTACAATGTTTACAAGCTTGCCAGGCACAACAATCACTTTACGAATGGTTTTACCTTCGATGAATTGCTGAACGTTAGGCTGTTCTTTCGCAGATGCTTCAATGCTCTCTTTGCTTGCATCAGCAGCAATTGTCATCCTAGCGCGCACCTTACCGTTAACCTGAACAATGATAAGCTTTTCGTCTTCAACCAATGCGGCTTTATCAGCCTGTGGCCATGGCGCTAAATCGATATCTTCACTGTGACCCAACACTTTCCATAGCTCGTGAGCGATGTGCGGCGTAATAGGGTTTAGAAGCAACAAGATAGATTCACAGGCTTCGCGCATAATTGCGATGTCCTGCGCGTTTTCTTGTGGTGCTTTTTGAAGGTGGTTTAACAATTCCATCACCGCTGCAACCGCAGTGTTAAAGGTTTGACGACGGCCTAAGTCATCAGACACCTTTTCAATGGTCTTGTGTACTTCACGGCGAAGTGCCTGTTGGTCTTTCGACAGTGCCTTAACATCAATCGCTTCTGGCGTGCCTTTTTCAACGTGTTCGGTCACTAATTTCCAGATACGACGTAAGAAACGGTTTGCACCTTCAACACCAGAGTCTACCCACTCAAGGGTTTGCTCCGGTGGCGCAGCAAACATGGTAAATAAACGCACCGTATCGGCACCGTACTGATCAATAACTTCCTGCGGGTCGATACCGTTATTCTTCGACTTAGACATTTTTGTCATACCGCCGTGAATAACTTCCTCACCATCAGCCGTTAGCCACGCTTTAACAATACGGCCTTTCTCGTCTTTTTCCGTGCTTACTTCTGTAGGCGAGAACCAGGTTTTTTTACCCGACGCGTCTTCACGATAGTACGAGTCAGCTAATACCATGCCTTGACACAGCAAACGCTTGAACGGCTCATCAGAGTTTACCAAGCCTTCATCGCGCAGTAATTTGTGGAAGAAACGCGAGTAAAGTAAGTGCAAGATAGCGTGCTCGATACCACCAATGTACTGATCTACTGGTAACCAGTAGTTAGCTGATGTTGGATCAAGCATGGCGTCGTTGTTAGTAGCACAGGCATAGCGCGCGTAGTACCACGATGACTCCATAAAGGTGTCGAAGGTATCCGTTTCACGTAACGCGGCTTCGCCATTGTATGTGGTTTTTGCCCACTCAGGGTCAGCTTTAATTGGCGAGGTTACGCCATTCATTTCTACGTCTTCAGGCAAAACAACCGGTAGTTGGTCAGCAGGAACCGGAACAGATTCACCGTTTTCCAAATTTAGCATTGGAATAGGTGCGCCCCAGTAGCGCTGACGGCTTACGCCCCAGTCACGAAGACGGTAATTTACTTTGCGCTTTCCACAGCCTTTGCTTTCAAGTTCATCAGCAATACCATTAAATGCGGCATCGAACTCAAGACCGTCGAACTTACCTGAATTGATCAAGCTGCCTTTTTCAGTAAATGCAGAAGCGGTGAGGTCGCACTTATCTTCATCACCTGCATTTGGCGCAATGACTTGTTGAATAGGTAGGTTGTATTTAGTCGCAAATTCCCAATCGCGCTGGTCGTGGCCAGGAACAGCCATTACCGCGCCTGAACCGTAGTCCATCAACACGAAGTTAGCGACCCAAATTGGAAGCTTTTCACCGGTTAGTGGGTGAACAACCTCAAAACCCGTGGCGAAACCTTTCTTCTCCATGGTTGCTAATTCAGCTTCAGCAACTTTGGTGTTTTTACATTCGTCGATAAAGGCCGCTAAATCTGGGTTCGATTTTGCTGCGAATTCGGCAAGAGGGTGCTGCGCAGCCACTGCAACGTAAGTAACGCCGTAGAAAGTATCTGGGCGCGTGGTATATACCGTCAAATCGGCAATGTCGTTAACCGCTGACGCTAAATCGAAGGTAATTTCAACACCTTCAGAGCGGCCAATCCAGTTTGCCTGCATTGCGCGTACTTGGTCTGGCCATTCTTCAAGCTGTTCTAAGTCTTGTAAAAGTTCTTCGGCGTAGTCAGTAATTTTAATAAACCACTGAGGGATCTCTTTTTGCTCAACCAGCGCACCAGAGCGCCATCCGCGACCGTCGATTACCTGCTCATTAGCCAAAACAGTTTGGTCTACAGGGTCCCAGTTCACAGTAGAGTTTTTCTTGTAAACAAGACCTTTTTCGTAAAGACGTGTGAAGAACCACTGTTCCCAGCGATAGTAATCTGATTTACATGTAGTTACTTCGCGATCCCAGTCGTAACCGAAACCCAACGAGCGAAGTTGGTTTTTCATGTAATCAATATTTGAGTATGTCCATTTCGCAGGTGCAGTGTTGTTGTTAATTGCTGCGTTTTCAGCCGGAAGACCAAAAGCATCCCAACCCATAGGCTGCAATACATTTTTACCCTGCATGCGCTGGAAACGGCTGATCACGTCACCAATGGTGTAGTTGCGCACGTGGCCCATGTGAAGTCGGCCACTAGGGTATGGGAACATAGACAGGCAGTAGAACTTTTCTTTTTCTACGTCGTCATTTGCTTTAAACGATTGGTTTTCTTCCCAGTATTGCTGAACGCGTTGTTCAATGTCTTTCGGATTGTACTGATTATCGGCCATGAAACTTAGGCTTCCGCATTAAAAGTTAAAACGTTTATGGGGCGGCATAAGGCGAGTTTGTAGCAACGCCAACTAACCGCGCGTGGGATTCACCCACTTAACATACATATAGCCCAATAGAATAACCCAGCGCTAAGCCATGCCTCAATAGCTTAACACCGAACTTGGCAATATTTATTGTTGCTTGCTTGAAAAGTGAGCATTAATGACACGGTTTTCGTCGATTGAACACCAGAACACGCCCCATTTGCTCATCTTACTTTCTCTTAGCGCCATCTTATCTTGTCGATAAACAGGCCCCGGTGTCGCATCTAATTATTGTCACTAAACGCGGTTAGCGCATTTAGTTGTTGCGCCTGCACTTTGTCGACTACACGAACTAAATTGGCGGCGTCTTCGTTAGATGCTTTTTGGCCATTAAAGTGAATATTACCTGAGGCGTGGTAGGTAAGGGTGACTTTAGTTTTCGGTATGCGACCGTCTTGTGTATTTGCATCCGATGATGTGCTCGATGCTATTGTGCTGAATTCCCATGTCAGTGCACCTGACATACCCATCTCTTGAAGCGGGCCCAAGCCACCTGTCATCACCACTTTTTTGTTCGGTTCAACATAGCTTACCTGCATATGCGCTGCACTCGCCGTGTCAGTCGTTTCACAGAAACAGCCCCCAGCCTGCTCATCTATGCGCAAAGCACCTTTCCACCATGTGTGGTCTTTCGGCCACCACATATCCACATGTTGAATAAAATGAGAGTACACGACTTCAACTGGCGCATAGCTTTCACTCTCATTGGTGATAGAAAACCCTGAGTTATCTGCATAGTTTACGTTAGCGATACTCATTGAAGAAAATGCCGTACCCAGAAAGGTAGCAAGGAAAGAGGAGGTGAGCAGAAGGGGTGAGCGAGTTTTCAATTTTTTTGTCATTGTTATTACCCTGTTTTTGTTCATTGGTTATTGCGCGCGAAACCTGGTCTCGTCGCCAAACGAATTTCGGTTTTTGTGTTTTCTAAGGTAATTGAAAGCAGCTTGCGTTGCTACCTACTTTAAAGCCTTACTGTTACAGGATTCTTCAGAGCTTTGTCTTGACCACATTGTCCTTACGGCTCTGACCTTGGCGCGCTTTTCTTATCGCTGTGATTTTAATGCCCTGTTCCAAATTATGTGGAAGAAATAAATGCAGCGGTTAAATTGAAGTAAGTTCTTTCGTACTTAACTCCTTTTCGGCTTTAATTAAACGCTACACCCTGTGTCGCAAGGTATCAGTTCTAATGAAGGCCACAAAAAGCTCGTAGTGCTTGCCAATTCCTCTCTAAAATCATGAAGGTGGTTGTTTGTTGTGCAATTAGCGATGCAAAGTTGCCTTATTCAGGATAAGCGTTTGACACTAATGTTAATTAGGGTTTCACTTAAGTAAAGAAACAAAGATAGAACAGACATGTCTGTAGACAGTAAATTATATGCGTTAGATGTAGACGCGCTTTCACCTACCATAAATCGCCGAGCGATAAACAGTGCCTTAAAAGATGATGAAGCGCTAAATGCGACCTTCATTGGGCAAGAGCGAGCGCGTGAAGCACTTACGTTTGGGTTAGGTATTAACACCAAAGGCTATAATCTTTATGTGATGGGTGAGCCCGCTACGGGGCGCTTCACTCTAGTGAAGGATTACATTGAACGCCAAGTTGCCCAGCTACTGGCGCCTGATGATTGTTGTTATATCAACAATTTTGACGAAGAGCGCGAACCTGTTGCGCTAAAATTTCCTCCCGGTGGTGGAAAAGCATTCCACAAGGACATGGCTGCGCTTATTGACGATGTCTTAGACTCACTGCCCATTGCTTTTGATAACCCGGGATATCAGCGCCGTCGCGCGTCAATTTCCAGAGAGTTCGAGCAAAAGTACGATGCGGCTATCGATGCGGTAGAGCGTTACGCACAAGCGAATGATGTTGCGCTGTACGAAGAGGGTGGCTCTATTACGTTTTCACCTATCGTTAACGGCAAGCCAATAAGTGACACAGAGTTTGCGTCATTAACTGACGCACAACGGGAAGGGTTTTATACTCTTATTGACGAACTAGAAAACAGGTTAAGCGAAGGCCTGTTAAGCCTGCCTACGTGGAAACGCGAAAACTCTGAGCGTCTTCGTGAGCTTGACAAAAAGACCGCAGAGCAGGGAATTAAGCCGCTGCTAAAAGTGCTTGAGCACAAATACGCATCTGAGCTAGGGGTAATGAAGTACCTCAAGCAGCTTAAAACTGCATTGGTCAATGCTATCTTAGTCATTCACAGTGAAGAGCAGAAAGAAGAGAAGAGTGATGACTTCGACAAGAAGATATTTTTAGAAGAGCAATTTCTTCCTAACGTTTTGGTGTCGAATAAACTCGATGACGCAGCCCCTGTTATTTATGAGCCGAACCCTACTTATCAAAATTTGTTTGGCAAAATAGAGTACACCAACATTCACGGCAGCGTGTTTACCAACTATCGCATGATTCAGCCCGGTGCGCTCCATCGTGCAAATGGCGGTTATTTGTTGTTGGATGTCGACCAACTTATTGAACAACCTTTCGTGTGGGATACTCTTAAGCTTGCCATCAAGTCACAGCGCTTGCGCATGGACTTACCCCAGCAAGATGTGGGTATGGTGAACAATATTACGCTCAATCCACAGCCCATCGACTTAAATGTGAAAATCGTTCTGTTAGGCTCGCGTGATTTATACTACACGCTGCAAGATTACGATGACGAGTTTGATGAACTGTTTAGAGTGTTGGTGGATTTTGATTTGGAAATTCCCGTCACCAGACAGGCGCTTTTTGATTTCGTGGGCAAAGTACGTGCGCACCTTATTCAGTTAGGACTTAAAGGCATTACCGCTAACGCGATGTGCAGGCTAGTTGAGTACTCGTTAAGAATGGCTGAACACAAAGAAAAGCTATCTGCGCACTTCGCTGAAGTTATAGAGCTAGTTAATGAAGCCTATTATTTCTGTCAGAAATCTAATGCCGACACGCTAGAACTTGATCATTTAAAAACAGCATTAAGTGCCAAGAAGCGTCGTACCGGCCGTGTCAGTCAAACGCTTTTAAACGATATTAAAGAAGGGCACGTGCTAATTGCCACTGAAGGAAAAGCGGTAGGTAAAGTAAACGGGTTAACGGTATTGGATATTGGTGACACTGCATTTGGTACGCCTGCACGCATTACGTCTACTGTATTTGCCGGCGCAAGTGGTGTCGTTGATATTGAGCGTGAGGTAGAGCTTGGACAGCCTATTCACTCAAAAGGCGTCATGTTGTTAAACGGCTACTTGGGCAACAAGTATGCCCAGCATTTCCCGTTAACCCTATCGGCAAATATAGCGCTAGAGCAGTCATACGGACACATTGATGGCGATAGTGCATCCCTTGGTGAACTGGTTGCGCTTATCTCTGCGTTGACTGAAATCCCTTGCTTACAAACCTTGGCTATCACGGGTTCCATAAACCAGTATGGTGAAGTGCAAGCGGTTGGCGGTGTGAACGAAAAGATAGAAGGCTTTTTCGACTTGTGTCAACACCGTGGCCTCACCGGCACGCAAGGCGTGATTATTCCTAAATCAAATGCGATTAATTTGGTATTAGACGCCACTGTTATCGATGCTGTGAAAAAAGGGCTGTTCCATATTTACACTGTAGAGACCGTTGATGACGCGCTATCTATTTTGATGGAACAGGAAGCGGGTAAAATAAGCAGTAAAGGTCGTTACCCCAAAAATTCAATCAATTACCATGCCGTAAACCGTCTATACAATATTGCGCTTATTGTTAATGGGGGCGATGGCGAATAGATAAAAACGAAGCGCGTACTTGCAGTGTCGAGACGCGCTTCTTGATTTTTGCATTAATCTTGGTTGATGCGCTAATAAAGAAGCGTTTTTTCAGTAGAACGTGCACACAGCCATTCAATGTTAAACGCAAGTACCAGAGCGCGCTAATCGTGGGTGCTGATGACCAGAGTCTCTGAAATTTTATCTTGGATCGCTTGTCGGTTAGGATCCCAGTAAATTTGCACAAATCCCAACAAGCCAGTTGCTAAACCCGCACCATAACCTCCATAACGACCAAAGCTCTCCCATAGCGACAGTCCAGAACCATCGAGTTTGAGTACTTGTATATTTAGCAGTCGTTTACCTGGAGTTTTTCCATTAAACCAAGCGGTAAACACGCTGTAATAAAGCGCGGCCCAACCAAAGCCTAAGCCAAGCTCAGTAATTAACCCTTTGATCCACGCGACAATGCTGTATGTGTTTGCTGAGGGCTCTGAAGTTGCGTCATCGAAATCTGCTAGGTCACTTTCAATATCTTCAGCTTCCTGTAGGCCATTTTCATGCACACCTTTATTTTGAGCTTGCTCATTTACTCCAATATCATCATTCGCACCATTTTTCTCACCTGGGCGATTAGGCGAGTCGATCACGTTGCTGACAGTTGCATCGTCACGAAAGTAATTAGCCTCATTGGCAGCATCTAACGTAAGCAACACTGTCCAAAAGAGCATGAACGCTCCACCTATTCGAAGAAATGAACGCGTAGTTTTTTTATGGCTTTGATTGGCTACGTTGCGGCTAGCTTTATAAAACGTCACTGTAGCAATAATCGCCAAAAACAGTGCATCCAGTGAGCTCAAAATGGCGACAAATAGTAGGTCAATACACTGAGCCAACCCTCGTTGAAAAGGTGTAGCCAGACGCTTGCCTAACAGCGAGTTAGCCACGCCAAACGCATAGGGCGTGACTATATCCTTTGTTTCAACGGTTTCTAATTTATCTGCAGTATTATTTTCGACATCACTACTTAGAGGTGGCGTATCAATATGTTGATGTGGGGGAGACATTTGCCGTCCACTGTGCTTAACCTAATTCCATAACACTACTTTACACAGTAAGGCGTGTTATTTTAACTCTTTTATCTGAAGGGCAAGCACCCCACAAATACGCATGCAGGATACAGTGTAATCTCTTCAATAGTCGGAATATTTTTCTTTTTAGCAAATAGATAATTTAAGTGTGTTTCACTTAAGCTATTGATTTATAAGCGCGGCATTGGGTTTGCATCAGAGATTATCGAATGGATAACAATGATGCCTTTAAGGAGGTTACGATGTTTAACTCAAAACGAACGATTACAGCAACTTTGGTTTCATTCGCTATGATGGGGTCATCTGCAATGGCACAAGCTAACGTTGACGAGATGAAAACTGCGCAAATGCAAGCAGCTTCAGCGTCAGTGCAACCTGAGTCCAGAACATCTGAGTCTGGTGATACGTGGATTACGTTGACCGGTGAGGTGTCTGCTGTAGATTCAAAATTCTTTACCTTAGATTACGGTGACGGGAATATCTTTGTTGAGTTAAGAGACACTGACCTTGACAGTAATGCCTATGCAAAAATGAAAGGCGAAGAAGTTATGGTAACGGCGCGTCTTGATGATGGCATGTTTTCGAGCGAAAGGTTAGTTGCTCAGAGTGTGATTGTTGATGGTATGGATACTGTTTACTTAGCTGAGTCGGTTAATCAGGCTTCGGCAGACCTTTATTTAAGTACAGCAAGTAACATTGAGTTTGACGATGAAGAAATGGTGCTTGTAGGTACCGTTAAATCAATTGGTAAAGAAGCGTTACAAATTGACGTGGGCGATACCACTCTCACAGTAGAGCTTGATGAGTTAGAGGGCGCACCTGTGGATGCGGATGGTTACCTAACGCTAATGAAAGGCGAGCGCGTGCGCATCACTGGCGAACTAGAAGACGATTTCTTTAATCGTTTCACCGTAGAAGCTGATACGCTAATCAAAATGAAAAGTTAACTATTACTGATAGATAACGCTTTAAAAAAACCGCCGAAAAAT